>NZ_JBNNXT010000014.1:0-126307 GCF_052873815.1 Photobacterium sp. DNB23_23_1
CGATACATGGATGTGACTGAAGAACTTAACGAAAACAGGATGTTAAGTCTTCAGCAACAGTTAAAAGGAACATAGCGATTCCAGGCTCAGTGGCGGATCAACGCCAAGTCGGTTTGGGGCATGGAAAACTTGCCGCTCGGCTTCTGAGCGAACAAACACAATGTTTTTGTTTTCTTGCTGGCCATGAATCTTATGCCGCAGCTGAAGGGGCTATCAAAATCGCCCTCAATGCCAACAAAGTCCGTCAACAGCCTCTTAGGGTGATCTTAAATGGCTTGGGCAAAGACGCGGCGTATTTAATCTCTCGTATTAATGGTTTTAACTACGTCCAAACCCAGTATGACTACGACACAGGATCACTCAATATTGTCTCTGAACGTCGTTTCTCTCACGGGCCACGCGGTGAGATCAATTGCTATGGTGCCGATGATGTACAAGAAGGCGTCGCTATCATGCACTATGAAAAAGTGGATATTTCTATTACGGGCAACTCTACCAACCCAACACGTTTCCAGCACCCTGTCGCCGGTACATATAAGAAAGAACGACTAGAGCAAAGCCAGCCTTATTTCTCTGTCGCTTCTGGTGGCGGCACTGGCCGTACTCTGCATCCCGATAATGTCGCGGCAGGTCCTGCATCATATGGTATGACAGACACCATGGGCAGAATGCACAGCGATGCGCAGTTTGCTGGTTCATCTTCCGTGCCAGCTCACGTTGAGATGATGGGGTTGATCGGCATGGGGAATAACCCTATGGTCGGCGCTACCGTCGCGGTTGCAGTTGCTATTGAGCAAGCAATGCATCCATCAGATCAGTAATCACACAGCCTATTCATATAGAACAATTTGCCCAGCCTTGTACTTATCACTGCAACTGGGCAAATAACTTAACCAAGCTCAAACGTTGTTACCCCGTATGTACGACTCACCGAAATGGCGGGAATGTCACCCGTGTACATCCGTGCAGTAGTAAACACTGGCTCCATATTATATTTCTCAGCTAATGCGACACCCGGCAAGTTAACTTCCGGTACATCGAGGTAAACATTATCACTCGGTGATGCTTTGGCTCTCAAAGCGAGAAAGAGCTCCTCAGCCAATAATGCATCATTAGCAAACAATGGGCCTATTTTAAAACCATTGCGGCATGGCCGGATCACACCATACCCAACCAACCTGCCCGACTGCTTAATACCCAATGCCGATGAACCGGTTTGTTTTATCCAGTGTTGTAAAAATCGCTGTCTATCAGCAGGAAAAAAGGCGTGGTCATAGTCCAAGACTTCATTCAAAGGCAGTTCACACAAGTCAACCAAGCCAATACCCTCCGGCTTAGCGCCTCCACCGCTACCTTCAAAACGAATATTGCCATAAGCGAGCTTAAAACCAGATTGTTTATAATTTCCTTGCTGTTCGACGACACCATCTAACCCAACATTACAACCTTTCAGATAAGCTAAACCGGCTTCCCATAACTTGAAGCCATAACCTTTGCCTCGATAGTCAGGCTTAACGATGTAGAAGCCTAAAAAGCCGTAACTGTCGTCATATTTAACCACTGAAATCGACGCGATAGGCTCATCACCTAGATACCCCACCAAAAAACCCTTTGGGTCCGCTGCATAAAATGATTCAATATCGTGAAGCCCTGGATTCCAGCCTTCTGCAGCAGCCCAATCAATTGCCGATGCTAAATCCTGCTTTGACATTACTTTGATGTTGTATTTTGTGTCAGTCATCACAGCCCCTCATACATCTCATCTACATTTCACAAAGTTAGGCTAAGAGTAGATTGTTTTTTGTCTTGGACGCCGCATTAAAGCCCTTTATTGCCACCTAACTCGCAACATTATTCCGTTCGCTCATCTCGATAGCATAAACCTAGCCTTCATTCTCAATTATTATTTGAAAATAAATCAAAAGCAGAGCTGTTTTCAGAAGCCTAATGTCCATCTACTATTCACTACATCAACACGGCATAGCCAAACACAGCTATCAATAAAACAAACACCGTTTCGAATAGAGGAAGACACATGACCAAGCTAACTATCGTTGCCAACATTATTGCTAAAGAAGACAAAATTGACCTTGTAAAAGCAGAGTTGTTGAAGCTTATTGATATCACACGTGCCGAAGAAGGTTGCATCAACTACGACCTTCATCAAGACAACACGAACCCAGCCCACTTCCTGTTTTTTGAAAACTGGACATCTCGAGAATTATGGCAACAGCATATGGGTAATCAACACCTTGCTGATTACATGGCAGCAACTGATGGCTGCATAGAACAATTTATCCTCAGCGAAATGTCTCAAATCGCTTAACTCGATAAAAAGACTTCTAGTCACCATTGGTACTTGCGCCAATGGTGACTAATGCGCTGCTGCGCAAATGCTTATTGAATACCAGTCCATTCTCTGAAATATTGGGGGCGATTCGTATGAATACCCGTTGTTGGAACAAACGTTAGTACGCTCCGCGACTATGTTGATTCAATGCCGTTTCATCACGAGTTATCACTCAATTTCGCCATAGCGATATATTGACTTGCTTGAAATCAACAAGAACGTCGATTTTATTCCCCCCCTTCCCAATTTAGACAAACCTCTCAATCTGTACTCCTCCGCTTTTTTATACTTATCTCTTTACTTACATGGATGATGACAGATGGACTTGTTTTAAAAACACCCAAGCTGAAGCATTACATCAAGTTCATTAAACCTCTGAGGTTAGTTCCGGAAATCGTGAAGTGATCCACCGTCACCAATCACTCCCCACCATAAAATTGTGATTTAAATCAAATAGTAATGTCAAAATTCGTTTGTGGTACATATTGTTTTGTCTGATTGGTCAGCGTAGTCTACATATTCGGCATCGGATTCATCCGTAATGCATTCCCTGTGCTTCCGTTTCAATAAAAAGGAGATTTTATGCGACTCAAATCTGGTTTCAGCAAGCTACTTCTTTGTGGCCTGTGTCTTACTTCTACGTTCACACAAGCTTCTGATCTCGATAGATTCGAAGGGCTTTCCGGAACAATCAATATCGCCGGAGGAACCGCGCATATCCCCGTAATGAAACAAGCGGCCAAGGCTGTTATGCAGAGCAACAGTGAGATCCGTATAACAATTGCCGGTGGGGGCTCCGGTGTAGGTGCCCAGCAAGCGGCAAAAGGGCTGGCTGATATCGGAAACACGGGTCGGCCGCTGAAACCCAGTGAAGTAAATCTCGGACTAATTTCTTTTCCCTTCGCTATCGACGGTGTCGCTATTATCATCAACCCATCAAACCCAATTCAGGCACTAACCCAGCAACAGGTGGCCGATATCTATGCGGGAAAAATCACCAACTGGCAAGAGCTTGGTGGAAATGACCGCATTATCAACACATTTACCCGAGATGAGGCCAGTGGCACCCGCGCCATCTTTGTAGACAAACTGCTGCACAACTCACCGATAGTCAATCACGCCAATGTCGTACCGTCTAATGGCGCAATGAAAACAGCCATCGCACGCGATCCTGGTGCCGTTGGCTACAGTAGTGTCGGGTATATAGATGACATGGTTAAAGCGCCAGCGCTAGACAATGTGCAGCCAACTAATGAAGCTTGTGAATCAGGAGAATACCCTGTTGTGCGCCGGCTTTACATGAATACCAAAGGCCAGCCTCAAGGGCTAGTTCGAGAACTCATTGATTATATCTACAGCCCACAAGGGGCTGAATTTATCCGAGCGTCTGGATATATCCCAGTAAGAAATAACTAATCCATGAGATCCCTGATCACGACAGAGCGGATACTCATGGTACTTGTTGCCATCGTCTTTGTATTCATGATGTTGCTATTTGGCTTTTTGTTCTGGTTCGCCTTGCCTGTATTCTTTAATACAGATACACAGGTTTTATCGCTGAACTGGCGGCCAGAACAAGGGCAATATGGCATTTCATCGATGATCATCGGTTCCGGGATGCTCGGTTTAATGGCATTAACATTGGCCTTCCCTATTGCGGTTGGTATCACGGGGTTCTGTCTGCTCAGCCGTTATCGAAAAATAGCTATTTGGATCCGACGTATTATCCGACTGATGGCCGGGATCCCGACAGTTGTGTATGGTATTTCCGCTGTATTTTTACTTGTACCATTAATACGAGAAACCTTTCGAAGTGGCTCTGGTTTTAGTCTACTCGCCGCTGCAATCATGGTTGTACTATTAATTTTACCCGTTATGGTCATGATGTTAGACACCCACTGCCGTCCACTAGAGAATCAGATCCGCCTAACATCGGCCTCGATGGGCTTTACCGATACACAAACAATTTTATATATCATCTTGCCCAATACGACAAAAGCAATGGCCTCTGCTGCGTTGCTGGGCTTTAACCGAGCAATTGGTGATACCCTGCTTCCACTAATGCTGGCCGGAAATGCCCCGCAACTGACTACCGGCGTATTTGACTCAATTCGCACCTTGACCGCTCATATTGGCCTCGTACTCGCGACTGAAAATGGCAGCGCTGCTTATAACTCGCTTTTCGCTGCTGGCTTAGTATTACTCGCGATCAGTGTCACTGTTACGTTACTGATCAGAAAAATGGAACACGCGCAGATCCAAGCACATACAGGTGACGCAAAATGAAGGCACGGATATTTCACTTCTGGTGCCTTATTTGTACCATCGGAACGCTGCTATGCCTGAGTTTTTTCATTGGATTTATTGTCATCCGTGGTGCCCCAGCCCTCAGTCTTTCACTTTTCTTTGGCGATGCTGACCCTATTCAAGGGATGCTTGGACTTGAACC
The DNA here is from genome assembly GCF_052873815.1 of Photobacterium sp. DNB23_23_1. NCBI lineage: Bacteria > Pseudomonadati > Pseudomonadota > Gammaproteobacteria > Vibrionales > Vibrionaceae > Photobacterium > Photobacterium sp. DNB23_23_1. Next base: position 4,800 of record NZ_JBNNXT010000014.1, read on the forward strand.
AATATGGGACGGGATCTGGCCAGCTTGCATCGGCACAATGACAGTTGTTGCTAGCGCCTTATCTCTCGCACTTTTACCCGGGCTAGCAACCGGGATCTGGCTGGCAACCAGTACGAGTTCACGGTTCAAAACGATCCTGGCGCTTAGCATTGATATCTTGGCTGGTATTCCGTCAATTCTGATGGGGCTGTTCGGCTTTACCTTAATCTTATTTCTACGTAACTGGTTACTTCCTTCAGCCAATACCTGCTTAGTGTTATCAGGAGTATGCCTCGCGATGCTAATTATTCCCTACTTAGCAGTCGCAACCCGTACGGCTCTACAAGCCTTACCCCCATCACTTGAAATAACGGCTCTCTCGCTTGGTATGTCACGCTGGCAAACTTTGCGTGTTGTATTGCTGCCGCAAGCTGCGAAAGGCATCATCGGGGGGGTTATGCTTGCGACGGGAAGAGCCGCTGAAGACACTGCGGTTATCATGCTGACAGGTGCGGTTGCTAACGCAGGATTGCCCGGGGGGATATTTGAACGTTATGAAGCGCTGCCATTTACCATATTCTATTACAGCGCCCAGTATCAAAACGATTCAGAACTCCAAATGGCCTTTGGTGCTGCCCTCACTCTTTTGTGCCTCACCGCTACCATTTTTTCAGTGGCCGGCCTTTTACAGCGTAAGCCGTCATGGAGAATTTAGTATGACGTTAAAACAGACGTCCCAATTGGCCGGTAAAGTATCTAATCTCACCGTATCATTTGGTTCCCAGCCCGTTATCTCAGACGTGAGCGTCAACTTTTATAAAAATAAAATCCATGTACTTACCGGTACATCAGGCTCAGGCAAGACAACTTTTCTTCGAGCACTCAATCGACTCAATGACTGTTTTGAAGATTGCCAAACACAAGGGAAAATTGAGCTGTTACTAGACGGAAAAACACGGTCTGTCCATGCTATTCCCCCCCAAGAGCTACCGGAATTACGACGGAAAGTAGGCATGGTTTTTCAGCACCCACAGTTATTACCCGGCACGATTAAAGAGAACTTACTACTACCGCTTAACGTTGTCAGTGGCTTAAAAGGACAGGCTGCACAGCAAAAACTGTATACTGCCCTCAACCATGCCGCACTCTGGGATGACGTTAAAGATCGCCTTAACATGCCAGCTCACTCTCTTTCTGGCGGGCAACAACAGCGTCTTTGTCTGGCCCGTACACTGGTACTTGATCCCGAAATTTTACTGCTTGATGAACCGACTGCCTCACTGGATTCTGAAACCGCCGATCATATCGAGGCGCTTATTATTCAACTGGCTACACGGTATACCATCGTGATGGTCTCCCATTCAGTACCGCAAACACAAAAGCTGGCTGATCACATCAGCTGTTTTGAAGGTGGAAGAATTGTATGACCGATTTAAATAATTTCACTTAATGCATAACAATGTAAGCATATCGGCTCAAGTCAGAATAGGACAAGACCGTGTCAGCCAAGATCGGCTGACACAGAGATGAAAACGTTTTGTGTGAGATTTCGAAGCTAAAAACAAATAGACATTTGAACCAACATCAACACAAACTTTGTTAGCTCTCAGCCCAGTTAAACTTACTTTCGTCTACACCTTCTTTGGCTTCTTTAATGCGCTCCCTTCTATATCGCTCTTCGTCGCGGGCTGCATCAATTTCTTGCATTATGGTTGCGATGTCAGCTTCAGTGTCACTCTCTTCAAAGTTCCCTGTTAACTCCGTTTCAGGAGTTAAATCGCCTTTCTCAAACAGAGCCCAAATTTCCTTGGCATACTCAGTATTTTGCAACTCGGGAGCAAACTGGCTGTAATAATCACGTATATTGTTAATATCACGTGCCAACATCCACTCTGCATTGTTATTGGCGGAGGCGTCTACCGCTTGTGGTAAATCGATGATCACAGGACCTTTTTCATCTACCAGCACATTAAACTCAGACAGGTCACCATGAATTAGACCAACGCATAGCATTTTAACCACGTAGGTCATCATAGTTTGATGATCTTCACGCGCTTGCTCTGCTGACATAACCACATCATTCAGCCTTGGAGCCACATAACCTTCCTCGTCGGTGACCAACTCCATCAGCAGTACACCGTCAAAGCAGCCAAATGGTTCGGGAACCCGGACTCCTGCAGCCGCGAGCTTGTACAAAGCATCGACTTCTGCGCTTTGCCACACTTTTTCCTGCTGCTCACGGCCAAAACCAGAACCTTTCTCCATGGCTCGTGCTCGGCGACTATTACGCACCTTGCGACCTTCTCGATAGGCTGCTGCTTTCTTAAAGCTACGTTGAGTTGTCTCTTTGTACACCTTAGCGCAACGGATCGTATCACCACAGCGTACTATGTACACTGAAGCCTCTTTGCCACTCATTAATTGGCTTGTCACCTCGTCAACTAAACCATCGTCAACTAAAGGCTGTATTCTCTTCGGTATTTTCATGGCATTGTTATACCCTAGTTAGCCAAGAGATGTAATACCAACCAAGCAAATTGAATATCCACTTCATAGTAAATGAGACATCTTCATATATTCTCCCTAGCAATAACGCTTTTTGACATACATTCCTTCTAGACGAGATATATACAAAACCTGACTTAAAAAGTACACGGAGTTGAAAACTAGCTGTCATAACCCTTGAATAATCTCTATCGAAACTGAGCGAATGCCAGTAGATAATGATTTAAACAAATAATGATAATAGGAAAGAAGTTTGACAACCATTAACTCTGTAACCAATAGCCCTGCAACTAACGTCATGCCTTACCTTGCTATTTTCGATCTTGATGAGACGCTGATTGCGGCTGATTCTGCCAGTCTATGGAGTGCTTACCTTGTCGAAAAAGGTGTTGCCCCTTCGACTCTTCTGGTTGAAGAAAAACAAATGATGCAAGCGTATGCCAAAGGCAAGATGGACATGGAATCCTACATGCAGGCAACGCTTAAGCCAATGATCGGTATGGATGACTCAGCCATTTCGGTGTTGGTGGACGAATTTATTAAACACCATATCAAACCTGCGCTTTACCAAGATGCCATAAGCCGAATTCAGTGGCACAAACGCCGAGGTGATAAGATTTTGGTGATTTCGGCCACTGGTGAGCACTTGGTAAAACCGATTGCTGACATGCTAGGCGCCGACGATGCCATTGCAATCAATCTGGAACAGGTTGATGGTAAGTTCACAGGAAAAACGACAGGTACGCTCAGTTACCAATATGGAAAGGTGATCAGGATGAAAGCTTGGCTTGACGAACAAGATACCGCCTTCAAAGGCAGCTATGGATACAGCGACTCTATCAACGACTTGCCTTTACTTGATGCCGTCGATCGCCCTTTTGCTGTAAACCCTGATCCCGCTCTAGCATTGCATGCGCAAATGAACGAGTGGACAATTATGGACTGGCGTCACGATAACAACATTCTTCGCTGATTTCCTGCTTTTGAAGCCATTGGCTTATTTCTTGTCAATGGCTTAATCACCTATCTGATTACTGTCCTCATCCCCTTATCCCTCAACAGTACTCCCCCTCTCTCGCATGTTATTCAAATAAATTGATGTTGTTGTTCAACTGTTAGTACTTATGTTCCTGACAGTGATGTCTACAATATCATTATAAGTAACATAGAGTAGGCAAAGATGAACCAGGAAAGAAAAACATATGATGGCTTATCCATCTTCATTCACTGGCTGACAGCAGTTACCGTTATTGGCTTGTTTGCCGTTGGGCTATGGATGGTTGATCTTAATTACTATTCGCAGTGGTACAAGCCTGTCCCCCACTGGCATAAGTCTGTTGGGATCTGCCTCGCGGCTTTGACTCTTTTCAGACTGGTGTGGAAACACATAAAGAAGCAGCCTTCCATGGAAGGTGAGGCATGGGAGATCGCTGCGGCTAAAATTGCTCACAGCCTGATATATCTTTTACTGCTCAGTCTTTTTATTTCAGGTTATCTCATTTCCACCGCAGATGGTCGCGTCATCGACGTTTTTGATTGGTTCGCCGTACCTGCTTTGGGCGAACTGTTTCCTAACCAAGCTGACATTGCTGGTGAGGTACACTACTACCTCGCCTTCACGCTAATCGGGCTCGCCAGCCTACATGCCCTTGCGGCACTTAAACATCACTTTATTAATAAAGACAACACTCTAAAAAAAATGTTGGGAGTAAAGTAAATGAAAAAGCACATCATCGCCATGGGACTTATGGCTGCGGCATCAGTTTCTGGGTTTGTAAATGCAGCGGACTACGCCATCGACACCAAAGGTGCCCATGCATCAATCAACTTCAAAGTCGAACACCTTGGCTACAGCTTTATCAAAGGGCGTTTTAATACCTTTGACGGCACGTTTAGTTATGACCCACAAAATTTGTCTGCATCAAAAGTGATGGTTAATGTTGATACGACCAGCCTTGATAGTAACCATGCAGAGCGTGACAAGCACCTACGCAGCGAAGACTTCATCGACGCCGGTAAGTTTTCTACCGCGACTTTTACCTCAACCAAAGTTGAACCAAAAGGCAACGGTGAAATGACTATCTTTGGTGATTTGACCCTACATGGCCAAACCAAACCATTAGCGATTGATGCGAAGTTCATCGGTGAAGGTGAAGACCCATGGGGTGGCTACCGTGCAGGCTTTACGGGAACAACACGCATTGAGTTAGCTGATTTTGGTATCCAGGTTATGGGCTCATCGAGCTACGCAGATATCGAACTGCATGTAGAAGGTGTTCGCCAATAAAAGTGTAATGTCAGTTAAATGCAAAATCCGGCTACCTGCCGGATTTTTTGTATAAAAGTCAATCAACCAGCAATAACATTTACCTATGGTTACAGATTGAAACAGGAACCATAGGCTAGGATGAAGGTCATAAAAAGCATAATAATGTGCTACTCAATGAGAAGGTAATCATGACCCCACAAGAAAAAGAGTTGATTCAAAATGTCGCCAACAAGCTCAAGCAAAGCCCAAACAAATCTAAAGACACAGATGCAGAAAGCTTGATCAACCATGAAATTGGCTCTCAGGATGATGCTATCTACAAGCTTACCCAAGCTGTTCTTGTGCAAGAGATGGCGCTAAAAGAGCTCAAGCAAAAGAATGAATACCTTGAAAAATGTGTCGCTCACCACAAAACGGAAGCAAACCGTGGCACATTAAGCAAAATGATGGGGGGTAACCGCCCTGCCCCTCAACCGCCTCAACCAACTCATCAACCAAGTGCTTTTGGTAGCTTTATGCAAACTGCCGCAAGCGTAGCGGTTGGTATGGTTGCAGGCAATATGATCAACAACATGCTATTCAATAATGATGACCCAGCAGCTGAGACCATGGCAGCTACTGACCCTGCGGCAGAAGATGCAGCTACGGATGACATGCTTTCAGAAAACACACTAGCCAACTCTGGAGCAGAAGAAAACAGCGGTAGTTTCTTAGATGACTCATCAAGCTTTGCCTCAGACTATACAGGCAATTCCGGCGGTTTTGGCACTGATGGATTAGGTGGTAGTGACCTTGGTGGTAGTGGCTTTGGCGATGCTGGTTTCGGTAATGACGGCTTTGAGAACAGTGGTTTTGATAACAATGGTTTTGAAAATACGGGACTCGATGACACATTAGCCAACAATGGCTTTGGCAGCGATGATAGCTTCTTTGGCGGTAGCGACGACTTTGATTTTGGTGGTGACGAATAACCGCGCCACCCATTATTTAGGGCACTTAATCGTGCCCTACCTCTTAGCCTCGTTCATCTTTCGGTGTATCCATCACCACCATGGTCGAGATAGAATTAACTTGAGGGATCTCAACAGCCAACAACAATGAAGCGGTTTAATTATAGAGTGGCCTGTTTGCTACTAGCATCATTGTTTCAAGTAGTGTAATGATATACAGAAAAGAAAAGCCTCCGCTGATCGGAGGCTATTAAGGATTATTTCTTCGCTTTTGCATTATCTAGAATTTCTTTAATACGTTTGTTTGATACTCGTTTAGCCATAACATTAACTCCTTTTAAAATTACATACCACGGTCTAAATCATCACCTATCACTGTTGTTACTCTTTTGTGAATTAAAGGCTTAGTTCCAATATACCCAACATGATATGCAATGAAACACCTTTGAAGCACCATACTCTAACCCTTCATTACGATAAAAAAGAGAGTTGCTCCGCACGAAGGGGGATTTAAAGTGAAATATAGAAAAAAACGCATAATCATCAAATAAAAGCATCAAATAGTATTAAATTATTGAAGTTTACATCAAAGTATCTTTTTGTGATCAATAGCTCATAACAGCATTCATCTACCGCCTTGAGTGACCGTCAGTAGAACACTCTGGAATCATCGCCAATCGCTTTTTAATCAACCAATATCGTTTGTAACGCTTTTTCACTGATCCTACTATGTTCAAAAATCAATAGTATTTGTCAACGAAGCTTACGCCGCTTAAAATCTCGAATAATATTTAGAAAGGAGTCTGACTGAAAAGTTATGGCATATCTGTTGATTTTTGTTCGTTATTTAGCTGTTATATTAGGCTTACTCTCTTTTTGGGGCTGCTCATCCCTACCCGAAGCTGATAAATTCCCCAGCTACACAATACCTTTCGACGCCCAAACACAACTTGCTAGCCAGGCACTCCCGTACATAAACAAACACCCAAAACTGACAGGCTTTTATCCGCTGGGCGATGGTCAAGAAGCATTTTTAGCGCGCTTGGCGCTTATTTATGGCGCCGAACACAGTCTAGACCTGCAGTACTACATTTATCGCGATGACAATACCAGTTCGCTCATGACCTATGCCTTATACCAAGCTGCAGAGCGCGGTGTTCGTGTCCGGATTTTACTTGACGACATGCAGTCACGTAACGATGAGTCAATGGCGCAACTTGCAAGCCACCCAAACATCGACATTCGCCTGTTTAATCCATTTACAGAACGCTCTGCTCGTATATTTGGTTTTATCAGTGATTTTGATCGTGTTAATCGTCGAATGCACAACAAGGCTCTCATTGCTGATAACGCTTTTGTCATCACAGGCGGACGGAATATTGGCGACGAGTATTTTGCGGCTAACACTTCGGTGGATTTTGGTGATTTCGATATACTGATGCTTGGAGAGTCCGTGCCAGAAATTTCCGTACAGTTTGACCTATATTGGAATAGCAAGCCATCTACACCCATTGAGTCTTTTGTTCACGATGCAACAAAACCCACGAAGGCAAGGATCAAAAGCTGGGAGGATGACCTAAAACGTAACTTCAAGCACTCGAGATACATTAAGACTCTTTCAGATCTGCCTCTGGCTCAACATATAAAAAATGAAAGCTTGGATTTTTACTGGGGTAAGGCTGAAGTCCATTATGACTTGCCCTCAAAAGTCTACTCCCCAGAAGATACTGACCTTATGCTTCACCAACTAAGTGCTGTTATCAACCAAGCCGATGATGAATTATTATTGATCTCCCCTTATTTTGTGCCAACAGAGCAAGGGGCCGATGCATTAACTCAAGCGGTTGAAGAGGGCATTGATATCACGATTATTACGAATACACTGGCGTCGAATGATGTTTTCGCCGTCCATGGTTGGTACGCCAAATATCGAAAGCCACTTCTTGCCGGTGGTGTAAAAATCTATGAGGTGAAAGTTGATCCTAGCCTGAAAAAAAAGCGTTCTTGGCTGGGTAGCTCACGTACCAGCTTGCATGCAAAAACATTCATTATCGATCGTAAAAACCTCTTCGTCGGATCGTTTAATTTTGATCCCCGTTCTGCCTACCTGAATACAGAAATGGGCGTTTTGATTGAATCTGAAGAGTTCGGCAAAATTGTCTACCAAGAAATTGACCGTAATCTGCGCAAAAATACATACCGATTAGCTTTAAATGAAGATGGCAAAATAGAATGGCATAACGACTTACGCGGCACTATTACTCGTTCAGAACCAGATGCCAGTATTTGGCTGCGATTTTCAGCATGGTTTGCCGGATTATTACCGATTGAAGATCAGCTTTGATCTTCTTTATTCTTTAAAAAGGAAAAAGCCCCATCACTTAAGTTCATGGGGCTTTTACTAATCAATCTGGATAAGTCGTTGATCAAATATTTATTATGTAGGTTGGTATAACGTAAGCGTTATCAACTACGCGTTCAGCCGACCTGCCGCTGATGCAATGGCGCCTTTACCAACACCTTCATAAGCAATAACATCAACCGTTGAACCGATCTCAACAGATTCACTGACCTGCTCTGCGATATAAAGCGCAAGCAGTTCTACCGTTGTATCGGTTTCGATCATCTCAACATCACTTTTAGCAATCGCTAACTCAAACTCACCCTGAGGCGCCGTATAACGGAATGCATGATGACTTTGTTCATTCACCTCTGCGGCAAACGGGCTCAAATTAAGATCAGCCAACGTACATTCATCCTCTGCACTGCCAAGATAAATTTCTTGCCAACGCTGCGCCCACTGCTGCTCAAGCTCTATATTTCGCTGCCCGTTGATCAACAACTCAATCGGAGAGCGGTGGCCATGTGCAATACGTTGGCAATTTCCATCATGCTTTTTCAAGCCATGACTGTAATGATAGAAAGGTCCTGCGATCGGCTCATGGCGAAGTGTTATCTCCAACCCTTGAACATTCTCAGGTAACTGACCTTCTAGTACTTTGTAAATATGACGAGTGACAGATTCGATAGTGACTTCACTGTCTTCGATCAAGCAATAAGCCTGCTCAGGGCAGTGTAGATGAAGGCTTTTGTCTCCACGCAACAAATCAACGGTAGCATAGCCTGGTTTAGTTACTGCTGTACGAATTGCATCGCTTTGGCTCGGGACAATCAATCGATGATCGACGTATTCATCAACAATCTGTTTAATTTGTTTTTTTACCCGGCTGAAATCTAGCACCATGCTCATTTCATTCAACTCGCCCGACATTACCACATCGAGGATCCAACTCTCTCCTACCATACCTCGATGTTGGCAAAGGTAAGAGGAATCGATGACGGTAAGATCTCTAACAAATAGCTTCAAACTGAAGTCCTTACTGATTCTGGTTGCGGCATGGCATTATACGCAGCTATGTTCCTGAGTAAACCGCTCAAGCAAACCTCGCACCCACTAAAAGCGATAGGTGGCGCCAAGATACGCAGATGTCACCCCTTTAAGCTGAGTTTCAACCGTCACTGAATCGCCAGCACTGTTTTCAGCTTGCCAAGAACGACGTTCTGACGGCAACACGGTATGACGTAAGCCTACTTCAAGTCCCAAGTCGTCGATGACCTCCCAGCCCAAACCGGCTTGGATGCCAAAAACAACACCGCTGTCGTCATAACTGCCCGAAAAATCAGAGTCTGTTTCAGCAAACGCATAACCTATATGGAGACCAACAAAAGGCTTAACTGATGCTTGTGAGCGGAAAATATGATCCGCATTTAAAAGGTGGAGCCCAACGTTAATATCATAAGCATCCTCATCGTCAAACTGAGTGGTCGTTGTATGGTATTCAAAGCTGTAGTAAATACGCCCTTGCTTGTTTGGCGTGTACACCCCTAAATCCAGCGCACCAAAAGCGCCAAAATCGTCATCATCAGAGTCGATATCGCCTGTGGTCACAGAAGCCGTGTTATCACTGCCAATTAAGTTAACCCCACCACGCAGTCCAACAAAGTACTGAAAACCTGGAGCTTGAACCGCCGGTTCAAGCTCCATCTGTGCTGTTACATCTTCATCACACCATGCATTCATAGAAAACAATGACAACAGAACCCCAGACGCAATTACTTTCCTTTTCATTTTCACCATACCTGTAGCGAAATTTCTCATTTTATTAGGGTCTGCTGACCTTTCCCCAAAACTATCAATATCTTAATGTATACACAGTTTCAATACTAGCCAGCTTATTCTTCCCGCAGCCAACTAATCGCCTCTAGAGAGTCTTCGAAATACCGAACTTCACCACTGACAAACCAACTTCCCACCTTACTCATGACTTCTTGCCAATGTTGATTACCATAAATAGCAATTTTGTTGAATTTACGGCCAAATCTCAGCCCTAATTTGAGATCATCCCAAGCAGCGTGAAGATCCCAGCCTTCAAAATCGGTTCCGTCCATGTAAACATTAACAATCGGGTCGTCTATCCCTTCTAGCGCTTTTTCAATCAATGGCGTAATTTTTTCGTAGTCTGAATGGGTCAAGGTGCCAACAGCCTTCAACTCCATAAAAACCTGATCATCTAACCTATCGACCTCAAGATGGATACCATGGACATAACTCATGCTTATTCCTCTTAGAATCCGGCTACCTCAATAGTTTATACCCAAGTGACATTTGTAGCAGATTGACGTCATCATGGTATTTCTACATATATTCAAAATATTGATATCGCTATTATTTACCATAGCCCCAGCAATGGTCTTTTTGTTTCCAGCCAAATAATTGGCATCGCGGCCGCCATGTTTCCGGTATGCATAACGAGTGCAAAGCACCGTTACTTTTGATCTCGTTTTTCCAGTGGTAGCGCTTTGTCAGCTTTTTTTGCAAGCAAAAGGGAAGTATTTAGAAGCAATTACCTCCAGTTTAACACCAGCGTCTAACTTTTCGACAGTATTGATCGAACTGCTCACCAAACATCGCTTGCAGCACCGCTTCCTCAGGGGCAATCTGAAAGTTGTTCATATAGAACACAAACAGCCCTATCATGACTAATGGGCTTAGCGCGGATAGATAAACGAATGCTGCACATAAGAAACAAAACAATCCTAAGTACATCGGATTGCGTGAATGACGATAGATCCCGGCCGTAACAAGCTTAGATGTTTTATTGGGAAATCGAGGATCAATGGTTGTTCTGGCCTTCGAAAAAGACCAAACAGCGCTAAGACCAAGGATGGTACCAATAAGACAAAAAAGCAGTACTAAGTAAGGCTGAGCGACAAAAGCAAAAGTATAAAGTGGCCAGTATTGAGCAAGACCGTACATACAACATAAGGTAATAATTAGTATTAGCGGGGGTGGCAGACGTAACTCCATCTTTATCTCCTTTCCTTATCAGCACTTTATTTCAAGTTTAGAACTGATTGCACTGATAGAGCGGACGTAGCATTGCCCACCGTTCACAAAATGTTTAAAATCGCGCTTTCACCCTGCGTCTGACTCTTCATATGAAAGAATTAAAATACCTACAAGGCTACCCCGATCAACTCATTAACCAAGTCAGTCAACTTGTTGAGCAAGGTAACCTCAAGCGATACCTGCTAAGCAAATACCCAGAGCAACATGCTATCCAATCAGAAAAATCACTCTATGAGTATGTCATTGAGTTGAAAAATCAATACCTGAAAAAATCAGCGCCAATCAGCAAAGTGGCTTACGACAGCAAGATCCATATGGTTAACCATGCATTGGGTATGCACAGCTTTGTGTCGCGAGTACATGGTAGCAAGCTCAAGTCAAAAAATGAGATACGGATATCGACTATCTTTAAACAGGCACCACAACCTCTACTGCGAATGATCGTGGTTCATGAATTAGCACATGTTAAAGAAAAAGATCACAACAAGGCATTTTACCAGTTATGCAACCATATGGAGCCTGACTACCACCAGCTAGAGCTGGATGCCCGTTTGTTGTTAACCCAGCTTGAAATCGACGGTCCGCTATACAACTAAGTCATTTGGGTATAAAACTAGCTATCTGGATCATTTAATTTCTGGCAATTATTGCACTTTTGCCTAAAATACCCAGCTAACTACATTATTAGGTGTTTACATGAAAATTTGTGCTGTTGAGCTTCGTAGCAACGAAGCCATAATTTGCCTTCTTTCCCAAAATGACGGTCTGTTTGATCTTCCTGAGTGTCGCTCTCAAAAGTTCATCATGCAAGACTCAATGGACAATGAGCAGATGCGTAAATTCCAGCAGACTTTCAAAAAGCTACTGGATGACTACCAAATCGATCGTGTTGTGATCCGTACGCGTGAAACACGTGGTAAGTTCGCAGGTAGCGCGGTTGGCTTCAAACTTGAAGCCGCTATTCAATTGATTGAAGGCATTGAAGTTGATTTCATGACGAGCCAAGAAATCAAACAAAAGCTAAAGCGCAATCCACTTGCTATCGAATTCCGCGCAACTGGCCTTCGCCAGTTCCAAGAAGCGGCATTTATGACAGGTTATGCCTACATGGGCAAGTACTAAGCCTGTATGCTAAATCGCATGCAAAAAGCCAGCTAAGCTGGCTTTTTTTGTATTCGGGCCAGCTTAAAGAACATCACTTTGATTTCTGTACGCTGATCACTGCTAACTTTGTTAACTACGATAATGACGCTTCTTCCTTAGCTTATACAAAGTCAATATCAGCAATGTACTGACAACAACAGAAAGAACAACAAATGCATAGATCAAGAGGTTGCTACTCTTCATCCATATCAATAAATGAAAAGCACTGAAAAAGAAAATAAAATAACCACCAATCACGGTGAATAACTTGTAAAAATCGACCTCACTGACTTTCTTTAACATCACTGAACGCTCCTATTGCTATACCCAAGCAACTTCTGACAAACATCAGTCACGTGGGATACGTTACAAGTATGGTTCCTCCTGCCAGCTTTGCCTCTACCTTGAATAAATACTTTATATCCAACCGATTAAGTTCGCTGTGATAAATGCCTTTCAGATACAAAATAGAACAATTAATCACCAACATACATAGTGTTAACTGTATCCTCTTTTGTCCTATACGCTGTGGGCAAGCTCTCAGCTTTCGCAGTTTGGTTTACCTATACTCATCAATAGGATGGCAGTTCTTTCTGCCGCTGTCACATTGAAAAGGAACTCAAATGGATAAGGTATACGATTACATCATTGTCGGTGGTGGTATTGTCGGTATATCAACGGCTTGGCAACTCATACAACGCCACCCCGATGCATCAGTTATCGTCGTAGAGAAAGAAGACACGCTTGCTGCACATCAAACAGGCCATAATAGTGGCGTAATTCATGCTGGTGTCTACTATGCGCCAGGAAGCCTGAAGGCAACACTCTGTAAAGCAGGAGAAAAAGCTACCAAAGCTTTTTGTACTGAGCATCAAATCCCTTTTGAGCAATGTGGCAAACTCTTAGTTGCTACTGACGATGCCGAATTAAACAGAATGCAGGCACTTTATGAACGATGCTTGAAAAATGGCATTGAAGTTAAGCTGCTAAACCAAGAGCAGTTACAGCAACAAGAGCCTAATATTACAGGGCTTGGGGCCATATTGGTCAATGCTACAGGCATCGTGGATTATAAAAAAGTCACCAATAAAATGGCAGAATTATTTGTTCAACTCGGTGGTGTGATTGCCAAGCGTTCGACAGTTACTGCCATTCAAGAGCAGACAGATACTCTCTTTATTGACTGCCAGAGCGACGGCCAACCTTTTCAGCTGCAAGGGCGGTTCTTGATTTGCTGTGGGGGGTTAATGGCTGATCGCTTAACACAGATGATGAACATCGATACCGAGTTTCAAATTATTCCCTACCGAGGGGAATATTACCGCCTATCGCCGCAGCACAACCACATAGTAAGCCATCTGATCTACCCAATCCCTGACCCGGATTTACCCTTCCTGGGTGTACACCTCACCCGAATGATAGATGGCACAGTGACCGTTGGTCCAAATGCCGTGCAGGGTTGGAAGCGAGAGGGATACAGCCGGGTCAACTTCAGTGCCAAAGACACAATCGAAATGCTAACGTTCAAAGGTTTTTGGAAAGTTAGCGCTAATCACCTCAAGGCAGGATTAGTCGAAACTAAAAACTCATGGTGGAAACCCGGCTACCTCAAACTGGTCAATAAATACTGCCCACAACTCACAACCTCAGATCTAACCCCTTACCCAGCAGGAATTCGCGCTCAGGCGGTATTAAGTGACGGTTCGCTAGTCCATGACTTTTTGTTTGCTGAAAGCCCACGCAGCCTTCATGTTTGTAATGCTCCTTCCCCCGCGGCAACCTCAGCGATACCTATAGGCAGTTACATCTGTGATAAAGTTCTCGCTAACACGTATGCCTAGGGTTTGTTATGGGTAATGATGGTTTTATACCCCGTTTCTGCAGATCCAACAAAATCCACAAAATTGCGGATACAGTCCAGAGCATCTTCTGGGTGGTGGGAAACATAAAGCAACTGGCTTAATTGGTTCTTTGCAATCATCTCCAAGGCATTCTTGACCAATTGGCGATTGAGAAAATCTAACCCTTGATAAGGCTCATCCAAGATCAGCAACTTTGGCCGTTTAATTAGTGCTCGAGCCACCAACAATAGCCGCTGCTGTCCGTATTCTAGTTGCTTAAATGACGTCGAGGCCAAGTGCGACATATGTAACAGAGCTAACCAGTCTCTGGCCTGCTTTATCTCCTCGATACTCGGCTGCTGATACAAACCAATGGAGTCATAAAAACCAGAGAGTATAGTATCTAGCGCCGAGCAGGAAACTCGGTATTGAAGGTGGAAAGCAGAAGACACCATACCAATGTGCTGCTTGATATCCCAAATCGTTTCACCACTCCCCCGCTTGATCCCAAAGATCTCGATATCATTGCTGTAGCACTGGGGGTGGTCACCAAATATCAGGCCCAGCAGCGTACTTTTACCGCAACCATTTGCCCCTCTGATCTGCCAATGCTCATGGTTGTTAATTTGCCAATTGACCTCATCAAAAATCAATTTATCTGTATATTCAACCTTGCCATTGCGAATAGCAATTAACGGATTAGCCATTTGGGTTTGATGCTGGTATTGCTGAATCAATGCCAGCATGGCTTCACTGCGCTCACTTGATTGTGCCCGCAAGTGTGCCAGTAAAGGTAAAGACTCCCATTCGCTTCGTGGATAAATACCGGTGAGCTTCTCTTCATCGAAAACACCAACATGGGTAATACTGTCGGGCAAAGCCTGCTCACGGGAAGTGATTAATATAACCTGCAAGTCTTGATGCAGTTGCTCAATGAGGCTAATGAGTTGTTTTTGATGAGCAATATCCAAGCCAGCTAGAGGATCTTCTAAGATCAACAACTGAGGTTGCTCCGCTAATGCCCTGGCGAACATGACTCGACGGGTTTCTCCGGTTGATAGGTGACGAAATCCGCTATATCTAAGCCCTTGAAGATCCAATAGCGTGAGCAGGTTTTCTGCCTGTTCCGTATCGTCACAATTTGCAACGATCAATTCCTCAACACTTGTTCCTTTATCCAGCCTATCAAGAAAATCGGTGTCGTCATTGGCAAGTTCTTCCTCAAGCAACACCTGCTGTTGAGCTAAGGACACCGAACTTATCTTTTCCGGCAAACCCGAGATTTCACCGGTAATATCTGCTTGTTCGCCAAGCCCCTTTCCATTAACCAACAGTTGAGCGAATACCGAGCCAGCATCGCCTTTGGCGCAAAAGAAAGCCCAATGCTGGTCAGGATGTATTTCTAACTGGGGAATCGATAAGCAGTTGACCGGTGTATTGGAGTCCGGTTGTTCAGTTTGAAGTGTGACTTGGTGTAGCTTGATAGACATCGGCTTCCTTCCCTGTAAGACCCATTGCGGATGAATAGATACCTTACATGCACTAAGGGAAGTCAATCAAATTAGGTTTAGCGAAAGAAGGTTAGTTTTTTGGAAAAGCCATGGTAATTGCACCACCATAGCACGATGTTCGACACTGACCGCATCCATCACAAGAATCAACCCTCACTACTGGCACTTGGTTTTGTCTAATATCTATAGCCTGATGGGGGCACTGCTCGGCGCAAAGTTCACAGTAACCTGATAAGCGGTTAGCACAACGAGCAGAGAACTCCGGCCGCACACCAATATCTTTGATTGCGGATGAAAGAGCTTGAGTCGGGCAAGCTTTTTGGCACTCCCCACACTGACTGCAGTCATTGTATTCAAGATTTAATTGAGGGTAGCCTTCCGGTCGCTCAATCACTTGCTGGGGGCAAGCCTTCTCACATTCGTCACATGACTGACAAACTTGCAGAAATAATGCTTCTTCGATCGCCCCCGGAGGCCGGGGAACCGTGCGAACGATTACCGGTGTTTGCGCCTCTTTCTTTACGCGGTTTGCACCAGAGAACAAACCTCGAAGCAGACCACGGCGGCTTACCGTGTAATGCTCCATACATGCTTTGTAATATCGTTCGTCACGTTCAGCCATTAGAAGTAAACCTTTTTCTCCACTGCTGACACCGCAAGTTCCTCGGTGATAAATGCCAACCACTGCTGTGCCATCGCACCTAACAATTGGTAAGACTGCGTCTTGGCATTTTTCTGCATTAATTCTAGATAGCGAGGGGCCCACGGAAGCAAATGAACTGATAACAACACCTTAATAGACTCATTATCATTCGTTTCAGCCAACTTCGACATCGCCATTAGCATCAAGCCAAACTGATCTTCAGGCTCACGCATACCCGTATCAAGGCTCATTGCCTTCTCAGCCAGAAAATGACGGTAATCAACGGTGGTTTCACCAAAAATGACTTGCTCACGATCAAGGTACACTGATCCCCACGGAGGCGCAGGCATCACTTCACAGCCTTCAAAAAGTTGCTGGAAGTCCATCGCAAGATCTTCTGCTCCGTCGGCCTCAACGGCTTGGAGCAACTCTGCAAACAGTGAACCTTCTTGTTCATCACTATCATCAGCAATCATTTGACAGACTTGCTGGTTCGTCTCATGAGTAAGTGGATAATAAAAAAAGCTACCCAGAATACGAGCGATTGTTGAAATGTGCTCCATGGTCACATTTGCCTCCAAAAATATGTAATATCTTGCAATAAGATTTCATGATACCAGTGGAATAACAGCTCAATTATGTTAACCACCAGTATTTTCGATCAAAACGATAGCCGATAACAAATACGAAAAACATGCTTCAGAACAATATTTCCTACTTTAAATCATTGATAATGAATGAGAAGCACTCTCATCAACCCAGACAAAGAAACAACCTGTTACACACATTAACCCCTCCACTCACATTGTTACAAATGTATTGATATTTAAAAATATTCCCCATGATTTCTTGATCGACGGCAAAGTTAAACGTTCTCACTGACGGAAAAATACGTGTCAGAAGCCTACCCACTTAGGGTAGGACTATTAGTCAATACCGAGAATGTCGTGTCATGAAATCACAATTCAAAAAGCTATTGGCACCTAAATTCACCCGTCGAGACTTTGTTAAGTCAAGTTCGGCGCTAGGTGGATTAGCTGCAGTTGCCGGCAGTATTTCACTGCCATTTAAATCGAGTAAAGTCGAAGCCGCAACAACAACCGATGAAAAGGTCGTTTGGAGTGCCTGTACCGTAAACTGCGGTAGCCGTTGTCCGCTACGTATGCACGTTTCAGACGGTGAAATTAAATGGATTGAGACTGATAACACCGGTGATGACCAGTACGGTAATCACCAGGTACGTGCTTGTTTGCGTGGTCGCTCAATGCGCCGCCGTGTATACAACCCTGACCGCTTGAAGTACCCAATGAAGCGTGTTGGTAAACGTGGTGAAGGTAAATTCAAGCGTATCAGCTGGGATGAAGCTTTTGATGAAATCACCAACAACCTGAACCGTATCCGTAAAGATTACGGTAGCGAAGCGGTATACCTGAACTACGGTACAGGTACCCTGGGTGGCACAGTCACTAAATCGTGGCCACCAGGCGCAACCTTGATTGCTCGTTTAATGAACCTAAGCGGCGGTTACCTAAACCACTACGGTGACTACTCTACAGCGCAGATTGCTGCGGGTATGCCTTACACTTACGGTAACGGTGCTAACAACTCATTCTCTGACCTTGAGAACACCAAACTGATTGTTCAGTTTGGTAACAACCCTGCTGAAACCCGTATGTCAGGCGGTGGCCAGATCCACCACTTGATGGAAGGCAAAGAGCGTTCCAACGCCAAAATGATCGTGATTGATCCTCGCTACACCGATACAGCCGGTGGCCGTGAAGATCAGTGGATTCCAATCCGCCCGGGTACCGATGCCGCGTTTGTGGCCGGTATGGCGCACGTGATGATCACCGAGAACTTGGTCGATCAGCCTTTCCTTGATAAATATTGTGTTGGTTACGACGAGAAGACGCTACCTGCTTCTGCGCCTGCAAATTCTGACTATAAGTCATACATTCTTGGCCGTGGTGAAGATCAAACTGAGAAATCACCAGCTTGGGCTGCTGACATTACTGGTATTCCTGCTGACATTATCATCAAACTTGCGCGTGAAATCGGCTCAACTAAGCCTTGTGCAATCTTCCAAGGTTGGGGCCCTCAACGCCATGCCAACGGTGAACTAGCGGCTCGTTCAATTGCTATGCTAGCAATCCTGACCGGCAACGTCGGTATCAATGGTGGTGGTACCGGTTCTCGTGAAGGTAACCAAGCGATTCCTTTCGTTCGTTTCCCTATCCCTGAGAACCCAGTTAAAACAGCTATCTCGATGTTCCTATGGACAGATGCGATTACACGCGGTCCAGAGATGACAGCAAAAGCAGATGGTGTCCGTGGTAAAGACAAGTTGGATGTGCCAATCAAGTTCATCTGGAACTATGCGGGTAACTGCCTAATCAACCAACACTCAGACATCAACCGTACGCATGACATCCTACAAGATGACAAAGCATGTGAAATGATCGTCGTTGTTGATAACCACATGACCTCATCTGCCAAGTACGCTGATATCGTTCTACCTGATCTTACAACTTCAGAGCAATCTGACTTCTGTATGGACGGCGCAGCGGCAAACATGCCGTACTTCATCTTTGCCAGCCAAGCTATTGAACCTGTTTTCGAAGCCCGCAGCATCTATGACATCTGTACTGGCATTGCTAAACGCCTAGGTATTGAAAAAGAGTTCACCGAAGGTCGTGATCAAGAAGGTTGGCTACGCCACCTGTATGCACAAACTCGTGAGCTTGACCCTACTCTGCCGGGCTTTGATGCGATGCGTGAACAAGGTATTTACAAGCGTAAGGCTGAGCACTTCGTTGCCCACGCTGATTTCCGCAAAGATCCAGAAAGCAACCCACTCGCGACACCATCGGGTAAAATTGAAATCTACTCTGAACGCCTTGCAGATATTGCTGCTGAATGGGAACTGCCTGAAGGTGACGTGATCCACCCGCTGCCGGTATACGCTTCAACCTTTAACGGTTGGGACGATCCGAAACGTAAGGATTACCCTCTTCAACTTACAGGTTTCCACTACAAATCTCGTACTCACTCAACCTATGGCAACGTAGAGCAACTGATGGAAGCGGCTCCACAACAAATGTGGATGAGCCCGATGGATGCAGAACAACGCGGGATCAAAAACGATGATGCCATCCGCATCTTCAATGAGCACGGTGAAATTCACCTAACGGCGAAAGTAACCCCTCGCATGATGCCGGGTGTTGTTGCACTAGGTGAAGGTGCTTGGTACGCACCCAATAAGAACGGTGTTGATCAAGGCGGTAGCATTAACGTATTGACCACCCAGCGCCCAAGCCCGCTGGCGAAAGGTAACCCGCAACACACCAATCTAGTCGACGTGCAACTGCTGAAAAAAGCATAAGGTTTAAACCATGAAACAATACGGTTTTTATATCGATTCAAGCAAATGCACCGGCTGTAAAACATGTCAGCTTTCGTGCAAAGATAACAAGGACTCAGACATCGGCGTTAACTACCGCCGCGTCTACGAATACACCGGTGGTAACTGGGTAAAAGAAGGTGAAACTTTCCGTCAGGACGTTTTCTCTTACTACCTATCTATTGCCTGTAACCATTGTGATGAGCCAGCTTGTGCCAAGGTGTGTCCATCGGGTGCTATGCACAAGCGTAAAGAAGATGGCCTTGTTGTGGTTGATACTGATACTTGTATCGGTTGTCAGTACTGTTCAATGGCTTGTCCTTACGGTGCACCACAGTACAACGCAGAGAAAGGTCACATGACCAAATGTGATGGCTGTTACGAGCGTGTAGGCCAAGGTCTAGATCCTATCTGTGTTGGCTCTTGCCCGCTTCGTGCTCTTGAGTTTGGTCCTATCGATGAGTTGCGTGCAAAGTACGGCACTAATGCTGATGTCGCACCGCTACCGTCGTCGTTAAAAACAAAACCAAACCTCGTCATCAAAGCAAACCGTCATGCCCGCCCTACTGGCGATCGTACCGGTTTCCTAGCAAACCCTAAGGAGGTATAAGATGGCTTGGCATGAATGGCCCCTGATCCTATTTACTGTATTGGCACAAACAGCTGTGGGTGCTTTCATCCTACTGGGTGCCGTGATCCTGAGCGGCAAGTTATGTATCGGTGTGAATGACCGTGTACATAAAGCTATGTTCTTCATCTGGGTGATCATGGGGATGGGCTTTATGGCTTCAACCATGCACCTAGGTAGCCCATTGCGTGCATTCAACGCACTCAACAATGTGGGTAGCTCCTGGCTATCCAATGAAATCTTCACCGGTAGCGCATTCTTCGCTCTGGGTGGTGGTTACTGGCTGCTAGAAATGCTGGATAAAGGCAATGAGAAGATCCGCAAGGCTTTACTTATTGCTGGCATGATGGTGGGTCTAAGCTTTATGTTCTCAATGACCAAACTGTACCTGCTAGACACAGTGCCTACGTGGAACACGGTGTACACACCAATCGCTTTCCTAAGCACCATGGTAGTATCTGGCCTGATCTTCGGTCACCTGCTACTAACCGGCGCTCAGCACAAAATGGTTAAGCTTGATCGCGTATTGCCATACGTGGGTGCAGTTGCCATTGTGATTAGCCTCGTTGCTCTAGTTAGCCAACTGATTGGTCTTGCTGACATTCAAACATCGGTGATTACAGCTGCAGAGCTAATCCCGAACATGGCTCAGCTACAGATTATCCGTATCAGCCTTCTACTGGCTGCGCTAGCGGTATGGTTTATCCCTAACCTAATGAACAGCCGTCCGGGTGTACCCGTAATGGTGGTTAGCTTTGGTTTGGTGCTGCTATCAGAATTGGTTGGCCGCGGTATCTTCTACGGCCTGCACATGACAGTGGGTATTTAACACTCAATAACAAGTTTCAACGAAACAAAACGGGAGCCTTTTAAAGGCTCCCGTTTTTCTATCTTTCACTGAATATTATGCGTTATAACATTAGAAATTAGCTGTCATACCCAAGTACCAGCTACGTGGTTCAATGGAGTAGCTACGACGGGTCACTTCAAAATCATCAAACTGCTCATCAGTAATATTGCGCACACCGGCACGTAGACGCCAATCGCTGTTGATCAGGTAGTTCATACCTAGGTCAGCAGTTGTGAAGCTTGGACGGTATAAATCACTACCAGAATCAATCAGGGCTTCGCCTGTGTAGTTAACGCGTAGGAAGGTATCAACGTAATCAGTCGCGTACCAAGTAGCACGTACATTCGCTTGATGGTCTGGGCGGTCTTCAAGTGCTTTACCCGTTGATTTATCTTCAGTATCCAGATACGTATAGGCACCGTTAAGCTGGATTGACTCAGTCACGTTATAGTGAGCGGTCAATTCAAGACCTTGAGTCATTGCTTTGTTGATATTCTTGTAAGTGTAAATATCACGACCATCCGGTGAGGTATCCACAACATTATCACGGTCTTGATCAATCAAGTTTTTGATATCATTACGGAATAAGCCGGCTTCAATACTCCAAAGCGCCTCGTTGTAGATAGCAGACACTTCGTAGCTAACGCTGGTTTCTGGATCAAGATCTGGGTTACCAACAACCTGGCAATCACCTTTACAGCTGTTAATGACGTTTTCTTCTGATGTTTGCAGTAGAGTTGGTGCATTAAATGCCGAACCCACACCACCTTTCAACGTTAGCTTATCCGTTACTGTATTAACCAAGTAAGCACGCGGGCTCCAGTGGCTACCGTATGATTCATGAAAATCGAGGCGAGTACCGTATGTCAGTGTATAAGCGTCATTAATTTCCCACTGATCTTGTACAAACAGTGCCTGCTCATGAACATCGGCCTTACCGGTTTCTGTTAGGCTCTCAGGGTTATCAAGCTCTGAATAGCTCCACTCACCACCAAAGGTCAGCGTGTGGCTGCCAAAATAGGTTGTACCATGGCCATAAACTTGCTGGTTTGTTTCATCGATATCAGACACACCGGTGTCGACTTCCGCTGCATCAACACTCGATACCGCATCACGGTTATAGCGAAGTTGCGCTTCACCCCAATCGAACATACCGTTGTAGGTTAGCGCTTGCATATCACGTTTTACACGTGAGTCAGAGTCAGTAAGGCCGACTGTTGACTCAATCATACCGTCACGTTCATCGTCGGTATAAGAAAAATCAAACGCGATATCATGCATATCATTGATATACCAAAGAAGATTACCGCTTACCGCAAGGGTTTCGCGTTCTTCAAGTGTTGTCGCTTGCGAGCGATCATATTCACCGTTTGAACCTTCTGCCTGACCAGAGAAAGCGCTGTAAGCATCACGCTGTGTTTGGCTAACAGCAAACGACATATACAGTTCATCATCAATCAGCGCACCAGAAGTGTTAAACCCAGCAGAGTATTGACCACCGTTGTCATCATCACGGTAGCTGTAATCGCCACTGATCTGTGAATTCCACTCATTGGTCGGTTGCTTTGTAATAACGTTGATCACCCCACCCAATGCCTCAGAACCATACAGTGCTGACATCGGGCCACGAATGACTTCTACACGCTCAATGCTTTCTTTTGGAATCGCAGACAAATCAAAGTCGTTACCGCGGAAGATAGCATTTGAAGAGCTAAGCTTACGACCATCCACCAAAATCATAGTAAATTTAGGATTCAGACCGCGAATCGAGATCATTTCACGCCCAGCTCGGCCACCGTCCATTTGACTTTCAACACCAGCAATGTTTTGCACCAAATCATTCAATGCCAAGCTTGGCTCTGAAAGAATGTCTTCTTCCGTAACCACTGAAATCGATGCTGGCGCCTTCGCTAACGTTGTCTCCGTGCGAGTTGCAGTAACAACCATTTGCTCATCTGTTTTCTCTTCTTGAAGATCGAACTCTGCATACACAGGAGCAGATAAAAACACAGAAGCAACAGCCAATGCCAAGGGCTTGCGAATGAAGTGGGAGCTGGTAAACATAAATGTCCTTATAGAACTATAAAGCCAAACAAAATGATAATGATTCGCATTAGATATCTTATTTGGATAAATAGCAATACAAGTTCCATTCTTAATATGAATTGTGACTATTCATATTAAGAATACCCATTCAGGAACGCATTCACCTTTCAACTTATATACAACTGCTTGATTACCTCGCGAACCCACATGCACAAGTCATCATTGTGATATCGCTTATGCCAATACAAATAAACATCTTGATAGGGAGACCTCAGTCCTTCAGGTACAGGACGCGCCACTAAGTTACGGCTAACACAGGCTTCTTCGGCAAAAGGGGTTGGTAAGTGGAAAATCACGTCTGAGTGTTCAGCCATGGCAGGAGCGACGTTGAAGTTAGTCAGCATCAATGGCGTAGAAACAGGCTTACTCCTATCGCTCAAACCAAGATCTCTAAAGCGTTGCTCAATGGATAAGTTTCTGTCTCCATGTAATGAAATCTGACCAAACTGGCATTCAGCCAACTTTTCCGGAGTCAGATCCTGCTCTGCTAAGGGATGATCAGCACTCATCAATAACCTGAAATCTCGCGACGCAATAAAGCTACGATAGATATTTTGCTCTGATGAAGGAGGCTGTTGAGTTGAGAGAACAAAGTGGACATCACCGGCGATTAAGGCGTCAAAGTGTCGCTTAGGTACGGTATCTAGCTCGAGTGTCAATAACGGCGCATGCTCTCTGAGGTATTGGAAAACTTTCGGTAGTAACCAATTCACCTGTGGAACCAAACCGAAGACTTTCAATGACTTTTGGCATGTTTTTGGATCAAACTTTTGATTGTGCACCAACCTCTCCAAAGAAGCCAGCATAGCACTGAGTTCGGCCTTTACCGACTCCGCTTTTGGCGTCAACTCATAGCCATGACTAACTCGGACTAGAAGCTCATCTTTAAACAGCGCTCGACACTTTTGCAGCGAGCGACTTACAGATGGCTGACTGATATTCAACGCCTGCGCAGTATTTGAAACGTGCTTTCGCTCTAGAAGATGTTTCAGAACGATAAGATGACTGATATCTATTTGGCATAAATTCATAGTTTATTTGATGTTCTTGTTTTTAATTAATTGCTGTTTTTTTAAGCTTAGATGGCTGAGATAGCCACCCAAATGCACTTTGCGAATACAAGAAGAATACACATTCAAAATATGAATAACCACTATTCATTGACAACACACAGTGAAGCACCTTAAATGTGCTACAAATAACATTCCGAGCGATAGAGTGTAAGTAAACATTAATATTGCTATCCTTTATGCCTCTTTCATGAGTAATATCAATAAAAACAATTCTCATTTGTGATTAGATTGCATTTATCAGCTTTTAATCAGCTCTAAGATTTACAAGGTTCGTTATGACTCGCTTTACTACTGCGCTAAAATCAGCACTTCTTATGGGTGCAATGGCAATCAATTTACCAGCATTGGCAGAATCCGTTACTGTTCAACACACATTAGGCACGACGACCATTGAAAACACACCGCAACGTGTTGTTGTTGTTGGTGGCCACGGCAGTCTTGATACTCTAAACCGACTTGGTATTGAGCCTGTTGGTGCGGTAACTAGAATGCTGCCAGAATACCTTGCTGATTACAGTGAAAAAGCCACCTCAATCGGCAGCATGAAAGAAGCGAATTTCGAGCAGATTTTCACCCTGAACCCTGATGTGATCATCGCGGAAGGTCGTGCAGCAGACGCGTACCCAACGCTATCTCAAATCGCTCCAACTGTTATGCACGTCGTCGAGAACGGTAACTACTGGGAAGACACCAAGAAAAACTGGCGTATGCTGGGCAAAGTCTTTAACAAAGAAGCAGAAGCTGAGCAACTGATTGCTGAAACAGAAGCGCAATTCGCTGAAGTACGCGAGCAAGTACAAGAGCAAGGCCTGAAAACACTGGCCGTTATGAACAACGGTAATAACGTTTCAATGTTTGGTGAAGCCAGCCGTTTCTCTGTGCTGTTTGACGAATTTGGCTTTGCGCCAGCCCGCACTTCTGATACCCAAAACCCTCATGGGAATCTAATCTCATTTGAATTCATCGCTGATGCAGCGCCTGATGTACTATTCGTCCTTGACCGTGAAAACGCTATTGGCCAAAGCTCTGGTAAAGCGCAGCAGCTATTTGATAACCCGCTGATCAAGAGCACCCCTGCTTATAAGAACAACCGCATTGTCTACCTAAACTCAAGCGCATGGTACCTGACAATCGCAGGGGTTAATGCAACAGAAATCATGATTGATGATGCTCGAAAAGCAGTAACATCTACTCAATAACAACCTATCAGCCCGGCAATAGCCGGGCATAAATACTCATGCATAATAAAAAATTACTCTGGGCGGTTATCGCCCTTTTCCCTCTAGCAGCGTTTTCACTCTTTATTGGTGTTGCCAATATTAGTTTTGATAGCTTGCTAGCCGGCGATGAACATACCCTATCCATTCTTCTTGGCAGCCGTCTGCCTCGCCTACTTGCTATTTGTCTAGCCGGTGCGGGACTAAGTGTCGCAGGTTTGATCATGCAGCAAGTCTGCCAAAACCGCTTCGCTGCCCCTTCGACTACGGGTACGATTGATTGTGCAATGTTGGGATACGTTCTCGGTATTGTCTTTTTTGCCGGTGCCAACCGCTGGGTTAGTCTAGGGGTTATCCTTACCTTCTCGTTAGTTGGTACCCTATTATTCGTTCAGTTTTTACAACGACTACAGTTTAAGAATGCTGTCTTGGTACCTCTGATCGGTATTATGTACGGCAATGTCATCTCAGCAATGACGACGTTTATCGCCTACCGATATGATCTTGTTCAAACCATGTCGGCCTGGACGGTTGCCAACTTTGCCTCTGTTCTTCAAGGCAACTACGAATTCCTCTACCTTGCCCTACCGGCTTGTTTGATCGCCTACTACTACGCCAGCCAGTTTAGTGCTGCCAGTGTTGGTGAAAGCTTTGCTAAAAATATTGGTTTAGATTTCCAAAAGATCGTTTTCATTGGCGTGTTGATAGTAGCAATCCTTGCATCGACCGTCGTTATGATCGTTGGTGTCATTCCGTTTCTGGGGTTAATCATTCCAAACTTAGTCGCTATTTTCATGGGCGATAACATGCGCCGTAACCTGCCTTGGACAGCCTACTGGGGCGTAGTGATGGTATTAACGTGCGATATCCTAGGTCGCTTGATTATCTTCCCTTATGAAATGCCAATTTCGATGATCATCAGTATCTTCGGTGGTGCGGTATTTATTGCTCTTGTACTGAAGGATAAATCCAATGCGTGACAGTGTTAAAGTCTCCCTACTCGCGGTATTGGGGTTACTCATTACTGTCTACTTTATTGGTCAGGGTCTTAATGCCCAGAATTACCAGTTTTTCCTATCGTTAAGACTCCCTAAAGTCATGGCCATTGTTCTGGCCGCTATTGCGATTTCAACGTCGTCACTGGTATTTCAGACCATTACCAACAACCGAATTTTAACGCCTTCTATCCTTGGCTTCGATTCGCTCTACGTAATGATTCAGGTCATCATCATCGTGATGTTCGGTAGTATGAGCGTGTGGTTTGCTGATGCGAAAGTTAACTTTCTGATCACGACTCTAACGATGAGCGTTTTCTCCATGGTACTGTTCAGCCTGTATTTCCGTCGGGCCAATAGCAATGTCTTCACTCTGCTACTCATTGGTATCGTCTGTGGCAGTCTGTTTAGCAGTATTTCCAACTTCTTTACCATGATCCTCGACCCTAACGAGTTTGCCAACTTGCAGAACACCATGTTTGCCAGCTTTAATAACGTCAATGCCGATCTGGTGTACTGGTCGACTATTCCGCTGGGGATCTGTATCGCTATCTTGTATTCCCTTGCCCATAAACTGGATGTGTTCTGGCTGGGTACGGACAATGCCAAAAGCTTAGGCGTAGATACTCACAAGGTCACGATGCAGGTAATGATGGTGATCACCGTAATGGTGGCAATATCAACAGCCTTAGTGGGGCCTGTACTGTTCTTCGGCTTAATCGTCGTTAGCCTGACTCGCCAACTATTTCGTAGCTACCACCATAGCTTCCTAATGCTGGCAGCCAGCACAATGTCTGTTGTACTGCTGGTTGGTGGTCAATGGATGATTGAAAAAGTCTTTGCTTTCGATACCACTATCAGCGTCATCATCAACTTTGTTGGCGGTAGTTACTTCCTTTATCTTCTAATGCGTAACAAGTTTTGATTTATCATGATTAAATTAACTGGACTCTCAAAAAAATATAACAACACCTTGGTGGTTAACGAGGCGAGCGCGCTGTTCCCATTAGGAGAAGTAACCTCAATTATCGGCCCGAATGGCGCGGGTAAAAGTACCCTACTTTCGATGGCTAGCCGACTGACCGAAAGTGATGCAGGTGAAGTATTGATCGCCGGAAAACCGCTATCACAGTGGGATACCCAAGAGCTGTCTAAACGTTTAGCCGTGTTGCGTCAGTCGAACAACATCAATATGCGCTTTACTATTCGTGAACTGGTTGCCTTTGGTCGCTTCCCGCACAGCAAGGGCCGCTTAACCGATGAAGATAACCGCGTTATTGACGAAGCGCTTGAGCACCTTGATATCACTGATATTCAAGATAAATTCTTGGATCAACTGAGTGGTGGTCAACGCCAAATGGCCTTCATCGCGATGGTAGTGGCGCAAGATACTGACTATATCTTCCTTGATGAACCGCTGAATAACTTGGATATCAAGCACTCTGTTGAGATTATGCAGACTATCCGCCAGCTTGCCCATAAGATGAATAAAGCCGTCGTTATCGTGATCCACGATATCAACTTCGCATCGTGCTATTCCGACAATATTGTCGCAATGCGAAAAGGTGAAGTGATCAAAAGCGGTAAAGTTGATGACGTTATCCAGCAGTCAATCATGGAAGATATCTACAACATTCCATTCAAGATCCAAGAGGTCGATGGCAGCCGGATTTGTATGTATTACGGCAGCTGATGAACAATATTTAACAAGATATAAAATACATAAAACTATTATTCATCCAATAATATAAAAGCAACAAAAAGCCCTGATAGTTTATATATCAGGGCTGTTTATTCACAACTTGTATTGTGATTACGTTATTTTTCTTTAAGAGTTTGTGCTTCCAACGCCATGCTGTCTTCACGCTTCAGCACTTTGTGACCGTCTTCTGTCACACCTTTTTTCCAATAGCTGCTGAAATAACACATTTTGCGGTCAACACCTTTCTCAGAAGTAATGTAACTGCGAACAGCACGCATCTCGCTAAATTCGCAGGCACACCATACAGCAAGGTCGCTGCAATCTAAGTCTAACGCTTTGACGGAATCAGATAACAAACCTCCACCACTGATGTTAACAACTAACGTCACCCCAGTCGGAAGGTTTAATGCTTGTACGTCCGCTTCGGCCGTCACATCAAGAACAACAAAACCCTCAGCAGTTTCAGGTAATAATGCTAACTTGCCCTGTAACGCTGTTTGAGCCGTCATATCTGCTACCAACAAAAAACGTTCTGCATCAACAGGCATTGCTTGAATTGGGCGAGGGCCTACCAACGAGATAGTGTCACCGGCTTGCGCTTTGAGCGCCCAGCGGGATGCGTAACCACCAATCTCAGGTGTCATATCACCATCAACTCCAGCCAGTTCATGTTTGGCAACATCAATCGTGATTGTGCCTGCTTCATCCCTAGTTCCGGCTTGATAGCCTGAAACTGTAAAGGTGCGCATCATCGGTCTTTGCCCCTCAGGCAGCGCACTGATATCTGTACTGCCATCAGCAGTGAAAAGGAACTTCACATATTGCCCGACACTCTCTTGAGAAAAGTGTTGGCTCCCTTCACCGCCAAGCGTTAAACGGATCATGTTTGGGGTGATCAGCTCGTTACCCACGACAGAAAGTTGTTTTGGGCTCATCTTTGGACTCATCGCCTGGGCCATGTAATACTCCACGAAAAAAGTGATAATAATATTGATTATCACTTATAATTTTATATTACTTCAACTTATAATTCGCCTCTATGGCATTTAATTAGGTATTGGTGACAGTAAATCGCTTACCATTGGTGACAGAATTATGGGAAAGGGAAGATTTTAGTGGGTATAATGCGAGAAGAAAGCCAACGGGTATACCTCGCTGGCTTTTTTAAGAGTTTAATGTCTAGCATGAAATATGCGTTATAAACAAAAATGCTACTCTTCAATAAACTCGAGTTTTAAGGCTGACTTAGTTTTTATACATTGAAATTGTAGACTTGATATCACCCGATGCACCCAGTGTACGGCGGTTTAACACCCCTAGGTCCCAACCTTTACCCGCCGGAATGTATTCCCAACGGTTTATCTTAATATCTTTGTCGTCACAAACGTCTGACGATTCTAAATCATCACTATCGCACCAACGAATAGTGCTGTTCAACTGTGCAAGAGTCGCCTTACTCTCATGGCCTTCACCATTCGTAGTAAACCACCAGTAATCCATAGCGGCAAGATCAGCATAAGAGACAGTTTCATCTAGCTCTTCCAGCTCACAGTCGCTAGAAAATTCCATACCTTTAACCACAACACCATCGCTGTTGAATTCATACGTTGACTCTGCAACCGAATCACAACCAAGACGTGTTGCTACGGCCTTCCAAGTTCCAGTAAAGTCGACATATCGCTCAGATTCAGGGCCATCAACTAAATAAGTAAAGCTGATACTTTCAGACTGACGACCAACATAGTACCCGTTTAAGTTCGTACGGTTTTTAACTTCGGTGTAAACGCCAGTTGTTCGATCATAACTCGCGGATAAAATGTCCTTCCTTAGTTCTGAACCAGGCTCTTCATCCTCTTGTCACAAAATGACAGTGACAAAAGGGAAACAAACATAAGACATTGATTTACAGACCAAAAGCAAAGGATGGATAACATTATTTAAAATTAATGATAAATAAATGATGTAAAAAATAAGCCCTATGCTAGGCATAAAGCTTATTATTTCGTAATGAGTTAGATTTACCTCAAAGAAACCCGCTTCATTTCTTATTGAAGTTTAAAATTACCTACCATGCCATTCAGTTGGCTGTTCGTTACAGCGAGTTGCTCGCTACTTGCAACAGTATCTTCAGCGTTATTATTTAACTCGCGGATCATGTCATGAATTGCAATCATGTTCTGATTCACCTCTTCAGTTACCACACTTTGTTCTTTAGCTGATTCAGCTATTTGAGCAGTCAATTCATTAATTTGATAAATAGATCCCGTCATGACATCTAATGAGCTCATCACATTTGCGGTATGTTCAACCGTTTGAGCACAACTCCCCTTGGTGGTATCCATAGATTGCACCACGGTAGATGTTGCCTTACGAAGATCAGATAGCATCGCATCAATTTCCGAAGTACTTTGTTGGGTTCTTGCGGCTAACGCGCGGACTTCATCAGCAACAACCGCAAAACCTCGGCCTTGCTCACCTGCTCTTGCAGCTTCAATCGCAGCATTTAAAGCCAATAAATTGGTTTGATCGGCAATTTCGCCAATCACATGCAGTACCCTATCTATTTTTTCGAAATCATTGCTCATTGTTTGAATGGAAGAGGACATACAATCCACTTCTTCAGCCAATGCATTAACACTGGATGAGGCCACACGAACAACCTCTTTTGACTTTTCAGCTTCAATATTGGTTTGCAAAGTAAACTCGGAAGCCTGTACACCACTTTGAGCAACAGAATCGGCAGTTGCACTCATTTCGTTAATCGCAGTAACCACTTTTTCCGTTTCTTGGGTATGTTGGTTTAGTAGTAACTTATTTGACTCAGCTTTGGCTTTAAGCGCTACAACCTCCCTTTCTATCTCATTACTCGACTGTGCGACCTCTTTCATCATTCGTTGAAGGTTTTCAATAAAGCCATTAATACCCGACGCTATCTTGCCCAAATCATCGTTACTGTACACATCTAACCGCTGCGTCAAATCTGCATCGCCACGCGACAGGCCAACAATGATGCTTCTCAATGCACTAAGGTGCTTGAAAATGGTATTGATAAAAAGAATGCTCAAAGGGATTGAAATCAATGCCACCAGCACGAGCGCCATGGTGATACTACTACTCAATGCATTGGTATTTTGCTGAATGTAGCCCCGATCAATATAGCCGGTCAGGGTCCATTGACTATCACCAACATCAAACTGATTAGTATAAGGGATGAGATCACCATCAATCCGGTTACTGAACAACAAAGTACCTTTGTTATCCGTCAAATCAAAGTAGCTTCCTTCAACCGAAGACTGAGAAAGTAACTGTTGAGTATTTCTTAAATCGAGATAAAAGATATCACCACCGTTACTGCTAGGTACAGTAATTGAGATTAAAGGAATATCATTTTGATAGAAAATATCACTAACTGTTGTACCGTTTGCTTTTTTTATCAAATCTATATATCGGCTTGCTTCTGTTTCATCATCAATACGACCTTTATCTGTGATAACAAAATCAGAAATAACCTTCGCAGCTGAATAAAATCCAGCACGTTCCGTCACCTCTTGGACGCTTGTTATATCCAAACTAATATTTTCAGAAATCAAGACTTTATTTATAATGTCATCATACAGCTTATCTTTCACTAAGCTAATTTGAGCATTGATACTCTGGGCATCACTGTCAAAAATATAACGGCTAAGGTAATAATTGACGCTAAAGAATGAGGTGATCACCGTTGCTATTAAAATAGCTATCAAAGTGGTAATAATTTTAACTTTAAATGATAGTTTATTTGCCATATGTAATCCCTTTGTGGCAAGTGTTGGATACGAGAAATAACCCATAGAAAAATGGGTGAGAAACAGCATACATGGAGAACAAAAAAATAAATGTCAGCTTGATCGAGAAACAAAAAAAGGCCCGATAATCGGGCCAAAGGTTGGTAAGTATACTCAATTTACATGGGTATAAAAGGACTATCTATTTTTTGAAGAATGCACGCTTGAGCGCCATTTCTAGGCCGCGTACTTCCGCAAGACCTTTCAAGCGGCCAATAGCCGAATAACCTGGATTTGTCTTTTTCTTGAGGTCATCCAGCATCTGATGGCCATGATCTGGTCGCATCGGGATCAAACGGGTAATGCCAGCTTCATCACGACGTTGTTCTTCTTCCAAAATGGCCATAACGACATTGTACATGTCGACATCACCATCTAGGTGGGCCGCTTCATGGAAGCTCATTTGATTATCTTCACGTTGCGTCGAACGTAGGTGTGTAAAGTAAATACGATCACCGTGTTGCTTGATCATGTTAACCAAATCATTATCACCGCGGACACCGTACGAGCCAGTACACATGGTAATACCATTATTTTGGCTTGGTACTTCAGACGTCAACCAATTGATATCTTCAATCGTAGACACGATTCGTGGCAGACCAAGAATTGGGCGCGGTGGATCGTCAGGGTGAACCGCCATCTTCAATCCGTTTGCATCACAGATAGGCATTAGCTCACTCAGGAAATGCTTCATATGCTGGCGTAACATATCTTTATCTATGCCAGCATAACGGTCTAACTGAACTTGGAATTCTTCCAGGGTGTAACCTTCTTCAGCACCAGGAAGGCCAGCAATAATATTACCGGTTAACTTGGCAATATCAGCGTCAGACATATTATTATAATAGTCTTGAGCTTGTGCTTGCTCTTCTGCTGAATAATCGTTTTCAGCACCTGGACGCTTAAGAATATGTAATTCAAATGCAGCAAAGGCAATTTGATCAAAACGCAGTGCTTTAGAACCATCTGCCATTTCAAATTCTAAATCGGTACGAGTCCAATCTAAAACGGGCATAAAGTTATAACAAACCGTATCAATACCGCATTCAGCAAGATTACGTAATGTTTGTTTGTAATTATCAATCCATTGTTGGTAGTTACCTGTTTGCGTTTTAATTTCTTCGTGTACAGGCACGCTTTCAACAACAGACCAAGTTAATCCTTTCGCTTCAATAATCTCTTTACGCTTAAGGATTTCTTCTTTTGTCCACACTTCACCATTTGGAATGTGGTGTAATGCGTTGACTATACCTGTTGCACCAGCCTGACGAATATCATCAAGAGAAACAGGATCATTAGGGCCATACCAGCGCCAGGTTTGTTCCATGACAATCACCTTTTTACAGACATACTTAACCCGCTTGAACATTTTCAATGTTAAGTATTTTTGACTTTAAAATAACAGCTAAGAATTAACTGTCAGAAAATTGAGGCCAATATATATTGGCCTGCACCATTAATTATTATTGATGTTTATTCACCACCAAGGAGAACAACCGGATTTGAGCTAAATAAATAGCCATCAAAATTCGGATCATCAATATCAGAAAGTTCTAATAAGCGTTGCTTTACATTTTCAAGGTGTTGCCACATGGCATTCTTAGCCGCAATAGGATCTTTACGCTGCATGGCAGCCAGGATCTTAGCGTGATCTTCCAACCACTCTTCACGATAAGCCGTGTCATTGATATGAGTGTGAAGCTTTTTCCACATAGGGCTTTGCTCACGACGCTCCCAAGAATGCTTTAGCATATCAACCAGCACTGAATTCTGAGTCGCTTCTGCGATACAAAGATGGAACTGCTCGTCACCTGTGCAGTTCACAGAACCACATGCGATTTCATTTCGTTCCAATTCAAGTGCAGTGCGCATTTTGACAATATCACTGAGTGTCACTTGAGTAGCAGCAAATTCAGCAATGTTACTTTCCAGCAACTGTCGAGCTTGCAGCATTTCAAACGGGCCTGCATCATCACTGATTACATTCTCACGACCGTTAGAGTGATTAGGAATATTCAGTACATATACTCCTGATCCTTTCTTTACCTCAACAAGATTTTCCAACTCGAGCATAATAATCGCTTCACGCACAACCGTACGGCTGACATTAAGTCTTTCTGCAATATCACGCTCTGGTGGTAAACGATCCCCTACTTGGTAATGGCCGTCTCTAAGTTCTTGTCTTAGTACCAACCCTAACTCTTGATAAGGGCGTTTGGGTTCAAAAGGCATCATGATGATATTTTCACTATTTTCCATTGCACTATTACGCCATCATAATGACCAAATATAATTGGTCAACCTCTTTATCAAAAAATGTGGCAACACCATGTTATTACACTTATTTTATTTTCTTTCGGGTCTTATTGAACAGCTTGGATGCGCTCAACAATTTCATTCAGCTCAGGGTCTGATGTTTCTAGTGCATCATACATTGGCTGTACTGCCTCGACGAACGCAGTTTTATTAGGCTGAACAAATGTTACGCCTAGTTTTTCAGCATTTGCACGCTCTTCAGCTTCTGACTCAGCCCAAAGCTTCTTCATTAGCTCCATCGAGTTCATTGATGCTGTTTTCAGTGCTTCACGGTGCTCTTCAGAAAGGCCATCATACGCTTTCGTAGAAATAACCAATACATCCGGCACCATGGTGTGCTCGTCCAGGCTGAAGTACTTAGAAACTTCGCCATGACGGCTCAAACTAAATGATGGAATGTTATTTTCAGCTGCATCAACAACACCTTGCTGAAGGGCAGTATATAGCTCACCGTATGCTAGCGGTGTCGGGCTACCACCCAATGCGTTAACCATAGCAATGGCAGAAGGGCTAGGCTGAACACGAATCTTCATGCCTTTCAGATCTTCAGGCGTATTGATTGGCTTAGACGTATAGAAACTACGTGCACCGGCATCATAGTAAGTCACACCAACAAAACCACTGTCACGTGAAGACGCTAGGATCTCTTCACCAACTTCACCTTCCTTAACATTGTAGTAGTGTGATTTATCACGGAAAAGGTATGGAAGGTTAAAGGCAGCATAAGCTGGGGCAAATGCTTCTAGCTCAGCAGCATTGGTTTTCACCATTTCTAGTGCACCGTTTTGCATCAGCTCCATTGACTCACGCTGGGTACCAAGCTGCGCATCTGGGTAGATACGGATACGCACTTCACCATCAGTAAGAGCACGTACTTCTTTTGCCATCGCATCCATTGCTTGGTGTACCGCATGGTCACGTGGGTGGTTATGGCTTAGCTTTAGTGTTGTTGCAGCGTATGCAGAAGCTGTTGCACCAAAAGTTAATGCTGCGCCGATTACTGCTGTTAACACATTTTTGCGTGTCATCATTATTGTTATCTCCGTGAGATTGGTAATCCATTTATGTAGGGTATGTTTGTTTACGGGGTCAATATTGTCGCCAAATGGACAAACCGTCAAACCTAAAAAGCCAATTGGTTGACCTATATCACAATAATCACCCTAGAATTGGTTAACCAATACAAATGTGATGCTCCTCACATGACTTTCTAGCGCCCTTCCCTATAATTTCAGCCAGAAATGACCGTGTCTATGCATAGAACTTATTAATGTTTTCTTACATTGGTTAACCAAACCATAGAACACGAATCCCCATTGAAAGGAACTAAAGATGAACAAATTGGTTGGTTATATAAACAGAGGGTTAGCGATGTTTACAGTATCGCTGTCTTCTTTCTTGGTTTTCTGTGTAATTTGGCAGGTAATTTCACGCTACGTCATTGGTAAACCAAGTACTGTTACTGACGAACTCGCTCGCTATTTATTTATGTGGGTCGCCTTAATCGGTGCAGCCTACACCACAGGTCAAAAACGTCACCTCGCTATCGATCTTCTCACAATGAAATTAAGTGGTAAGCGAAAGTTAATCAACGAAATTGTTATCCAGCTTGCAATTGCCGCTTTTGCTTTCATCGTTTTGGTTTACGGCGGCACAAACCTAGCGCTAAAAACACTGTCAACGGGACAGGTAACCCCAGCGCTAGGCCTAGAAATGGGCTACATCTATTTCTGCTTGCCAATTAGTGGCGCGCTGATGATCTTCTACTCAGCCGTTTTCGGTTTTGAAAAACTATCACAACTGCTCTCTGGCGATATCCCAGCCCCTGAAGCCCAACAGAATTAATTAAATATATAAAGGATTACCACTATGGAATGGCAAGTCATTCTCACACTCTTTGGTAGCTTTGCAGTTCTCCTTACTTTGGGGATCCCTGTTTCTTTTGCTATCGGTTTATCGTCGCTTGCAACAATCATGATGAGCTTACCGCTCGAACCAGCAATAGCCGTTGTGGCACAGCGTATGGCTGCGGGCCTGGATAACTTTGCACTGCTGGCTATCCCATTCTTCATTCTTGCCGGTAATATCATGAACCAAGGCGGTATTGCTATCCG
Organism: Photobacterium sp. DNB23_23_1; assembly: GCF_052873815.1. NCBI lineage: Bacteria > Pseudomonadati > Pseudomonadota > Gammaproteobacteria > Vibrionales > Vibrionaceae > Photobacterium > Photobacterium sp. DNB23_23_1. The sequence continues at coordinate 41,276 of NZ_JBNNXT010000014.1, forward strand.
CCTAATCAACTTCGCCAAAGTATTAGGTGGCCGACTGCCAGGTTCACTGGCACACGTAAACGTGATGGCAAACATGATGTTTGGTTCAATTTCTGGCTCGGCTGTAGCATCTGCAGCTGCTGTTGGTGGCACCATGTCACCGCTACAGAAGAAAGATGGTTACGATGAACACTTCTCGGCGGCGGTTAACATTACCTCTTGCCCAACAGGCCTGTTGATCCCACCAAGTAATACACTAATCGTATTCTCACTGGTTTCTGGTGGTACATCGATTGCGGCTCTTTTCTTGGGTGGTTACATTCCAGGGATCATCATGGGTCTTAGCTTGATGTGTGTCGCAGGTTTTATTGCTAAACGCCGCGGCTACCCACTGGCACCCAAACCAACCTTTGCTCAAGTGTGGGACACACTACTAAAAGCTCTGCCTTCTTTGATGCTGATCGTTATCATTATGGGCGGTATTATTGGTGGTATTTTCACGGCAACAGAAGCATCAGCCATTGCGGTTGTCTATACCTTCGTACTCGCCGTATTGATTTACCGTGAAGTAAAATTCAGCCAATTACCGAAAATCATTCTGGAATCGGCAGTAACGACCTCGATTGTATTGCTGCTGGTCGGTGCTTCAATGGGTATGTCTTGGGCGATGGCCAATGCCGATATCCCTTATATGATTGCCGATGCCCTACTGGCTGTCTCTGAGAACCCACTGGTTATCCTGCTGATCATCAACTTAATCCTATTGATTGTTGGTATCTTCATGGATATGACACCAGCGGTGCTTATCTTTACACCAATCTTCCTACCCATCGCCCTAGACCTAGGTATCGATCCGGTTCACTTCGGTATCATGATGACCTTCAACTTAGCGATAGGTATCTGTACACCGCCGGTAGGTAGTGCACTGTTTATCGGTTGTTCGGTGGCCAAAGTCTCCATCGATAAGATTATCAAGCCACTACTGCCATTTTATGCCGCACTGATTGCCGCGCTACTGGCTGTAACCTTTATTCCTCAGTTAAGCCTATTCCTACCAGGCCTAGTGCTAGGTTACTAATCAAGCATTTCTACTTCCCCAATTAAATATTCCGCCAGCATGGCTGGCGGAATCAAGGACAAGACAATGGATAATATCGCTAACAGCAATGTAAACTCACACGTCATTCGCCCTAACTATGACCGTTCAACCCTTAAGAGCCGCATCGTTCACCTTGGCTTTGGTGCCTTTCATCGTGCCCACCAAGCATTGTTTACCAGCGAAATGCTAGAAAAAACCGGTAGCAACTGGGGTATTTGTGAGGTCAACCTCTTCGGTGGCGAAGAGTTAATTACTCAACTTCGCGAGCAAGAACACCTTTATACCGTGGCAGAAAAAGGGGCAAGTGAAACCGTCGTCAAAATGATCGGCTCAGTCACTGAATCATTGCACCCAAGCTTAGATGGCCAGCGAGCTGTACTTGAAAAAATGGCAGAAGAGCAAGTTGCCATTGTTTCAATGACGATTACAGAAAAAGGCTACTGCGCCGATCCGGCAACCGGCCGCTTAGATAAAAACAATGGCCTGATCAAAGCCGACCTAGAGAATCCTCGCGAGCCTAAATCTGCAATTGGCTATATCGTTGAAGCACTGCGTATCCGCCGTGAACTTGGCCTTAAGCCATTTACCGTGATGTCTTGTGATAACGTACAAGAAAATGGCCATGTCGCCCGTGCTAGCGTTTTGGATTTTGCTAACTTGATTGACCAAGAATTGGCAGGATGGATCGAAGCCAATGTCACCTTCCCATGTACTATGGTTGACCGCATCGTTCCGGCTGCAACACCAGAAACACTGGCCGAGATTACTGACCTCGTTGGCGTGGCAGATCCATGCGGTATTGCATGCGAACCGTTCCGCCAGTGGGTGATCGAAGATAACTTCGTGAATGGCCGCCCTGAGTGGGATGTTGTTGGTGCAGAGTTTGTTGCAGATGTCGTACCTTTTGAGGAAATGAAACTGCGCATGCTAAACGGCAGCCACTCGTTTCTTGCTTACTTAGGCTACATGGGCGGCTACCAACACATTTCAGACACCATGACCAACGAAAGCTACCGCAAAGCCGCTTTCGACATGATGATGAAAGCACAAGCGCCTACCCTAACCATGCCTGAGGGCACGGATCTTGAAGCTTACGCTAAGCTGCTTATCGAGCGTTTTACCAACCCAAGCCTGAAACACCAAACATGGCAAATCGCGATGGATGGTAGCCAGAAAATCCCTCAGCGTATGGGCGGTTCACTGCGCCATCACCTTGAACATGGGACTGATTACAAATGGTTAGCAATGGGGATTGCTGGCTGGATGACCTACATCAGTGGTGTGGATGAAAAAGCCAACCCAATTGATGTCCGCGACCCTATGGTTGACCAATTCAAAGCTATCTATCAAGAGCACGGAATGAATATCTCTGTGGTCAAAGCTATTTTAGGTCTCGAGGCTATTTTCGGCACGGACTTAATTGAAAACACTGAATTTGTTGACGCTGTCACCAAGGCTTACCAACTGATCATTACCAAAGGCGCTCGTGCCGCCGTTGCTTCCCTATAACCCTTTTTAATATTGGGCGACATGTTCGCCCAATGTTTTTCTGGAGCCCAAAATGAAAAACTTCCTTTGCGATGACTTCCTACTTTCCAATGAAATTGCGCGTGTGCTCTACCATGATTACGCCAAAGACATGCCAATTTATGACTACCACTGCCACCTAAACCCGCAGGAAGTGGCAGAGAACCGCCGCTTCGATAATATCGGCCAAATGTGGCTGGAAGGTGATCACTACAAATGGCGTGGTATGCGTGCAGCCGGTATCCCAGAAGCCTTAATTACAGGCAAAGCAACCTCTGATTTCGATAAATACATGGCATGGGCTAAAACCGTTCCTCAAACACTAGGCAACCCACTTTACCACTGGACCCACCTTGAACTTCGCCGCCCATTTGGTATCACCGGTAAACTGTTTGGCCCTGAGACAGCCGAAGGTATTTGGCACGAATGTAATGAAATGCTAGCTAGCCCAGAATTTTCAGCTCGCGGCATTATGAAGCAGATGAATGTGGTCATGGCAGGCACCACCGATGATCCTATCCACTCGTTAGAACACCATAAAGCCATTGCCAACGATGAAAGCTGTGACATCGAAGTCGCCCCAAGCTGGCGACCAGATCGTGCATTCAAAATCGAGCTAGATGGCTTTGCAGAATATATGCAGCTTTTAGGCGAAACCGCTGATATCGAAATTTCCTCTTTTGCTGACTTACTGGCAGCCCTTGATCGCCGCCTGGATCACTTCGCAGCGCACGGTTGTCGCGCAGCAGACCACGGCATCGAAATCGTACGCTACGGCAAAGTCCCGTCAGAATCAGCACTGAACACTATGATCACTCGCCGTCTGGGTGGCGAAGTACTTTCTGAAGAAGAAGTCGATCAATTCAGCACTGCGGTGCAAGTCTGGCTTGGCAAGCAATACGCTAAGCGTGGTTGGGTGATGCAGCTACACATTGGTGCCCAACGTAACAACAGCACCCGTATGTTTAACCTACTTGGCGCTGATGCCGGTTTTGATTCGATAGGTGACCGTCCGTTTGCTTTCCAGCTGGCCTCTCTTCTGGATGACATGGATTTCAGCAATGAGCTGCCAAAAACAATTATTTACTGCCTGAACCCGCGCGACAATGAAATGATGGCAACCATGATCGGTAACTTCCAAGGCGGTGGTATTGCCGGCAAAGTACAGTTCGGCTCTGGTTGGTGGTTCAACGACCAGAAAGACGGTATGCAACGCCAAATGGAGCAATTGTCGCAGCTTGGCCTACTAAGCCAGTTCGTCGGTATGCTGACCGACTCACGCAGCTTCCTTTCGTACACCCGCCATGAGTATTTCCGCCGTATTCTGTGCAACATGATTGGCCAATGGGTGGAAAATGGCGAAGTCCCTAACGACATCAACATGCTCGGCAAGATGGTACAGGATATCTGCTTCGGCAACGCCAAACGCTACTTCACCCTTCCTGGAGAGCAAGCATGAAACGCATAGCCCTTATCGGCGAGTGCATGATCGAACTCAATGGCGCACCCTTTGGTGATATGCAGCAGACATATGGTGGCGATTCGCTAAATACCGCCGTCTATCTGGCGCGTACCGCAGGCCAAACCGCTCACATTGAGTATGTCTCCGCCCTTGGTAACGATGCGATTAGCGAAGGTATGTTACAGCGCTGGCGAAGCGAAGGGGTAGGCACTGAGTTGGTATTACAAGACGGCTCTCGCCAACCGGGCCTGTATCTGATCCAATTAGACGAAAAGGGCGAGCGTACCTTCTTATATTGGCGCAACCAGTCTGCGGCCCGTTATATGATGCAGCATCCTGAATTTGCCCGTGTTGCTGAGCAACTAACAAAAATGGATATGGTTTACCTGAGCGGAATAAGCGTCGCTATTTTACCTCACGAAGACCGCCAGCAGCTTATTGATCTACTTGGCCAACTTGCAAACTCAGGAGTCGAGATACTCTTCGACTCCAACTACCGCCCTGCTCTATGGGATTCAGCTGAGCAAGCCCGTGAATGTTATCGCCAAATATTTGCCGTTACGTCACTGGCACTGGTTACCAACGACGATGAAGCCAACTTGTGGGGTGATATCAGCGAAGAGGCGACTCTGGAAAGGCTGAAATCTGCTGGAGTTAAAAAAGCCGTTGTGAAAATGGGCGCCAAAGGAAATTACTTTGAGGATTTCACTACGCAAACGCGCACGTTTGTCGCGACAACACCAGTGAAAGAGGTCATAGATACAACATCAGCAGGTGATTCATTCAATGCCGGTTTCATGGCGGGCTTACTCCAGGGAAAATCACCGGTGGCATGTTCCGAGCAAGGCCATCAACTGGCTGGCACGGTGATCCAGCATAAAGGCGCGATTATCCCAGTTAAAGCAATGGCACACATTCAGTTTTTCAACGAATGACCCACTCTACAGAGCAAGAACAAAGGAAGACTCAACAATGAGCACAACAGCACAGCAACTAGCGCAAATTAAAGTCATTCCAGTGATCGCTATTGATCGCGCGGAAGATATTATTCCATTGGGTAAAGCACTGGCTGAAAATGGCCTACCAGCAGCAGAGATCACTTTCCGCTCCGATGCAGCAGTTGAAGCCATTCGCCTATTACGGGAAGCTCAGCCTGATATGCTGATTGGCGCAGGTACCGTTTTGAATCGCGAGCAAGCCATTGCCGCCAAGGAAGCCGGTGCGACGTTTGTGGTTTCTCCTGGCTTCAACCCGAGTACGGTTAAAGCCTGCCAAGAGTTGGGCATTGATATCGTTCCAGGCGTTAATAACCCTAGTGCGGTTGAAGCCGCAATTGAAATGGGTATAACAACCTTGAAGTTCTTCCCAGCAGAAGCTTCTGGCGGTATCAATATGGTTAAATCACTCCTTGGCCCATACACGCAAATCCAGTTCATGCCAACGGGTGGTGTAAATACCAAGAATGTTAAAGACTACCTTGCCATTGACCGCGTCTTTGCTTGTGGTGGTACATGGATGGTTGATAAAAAGATGATCAATGAAGGCCGCTGGGATGAAATCGGTCGCCTGGCTCGTGAAGCTGCCGATCTTGTCGCATAATCATCAATCACGTTTGATTGCCAAGGCTTCCCTAGGGAAGCCTTTCTTTTACCAACACTTCGGCCAAGGATTGTACTCAATGAAAATAGCTTTTCTTTACACGTTAGAAGCCAATAAAGCGCTGTTCTATCCTTATATCGAACAGTACCTTACCAATGAAAAAGTGACGATTAGCCATCACGTCAACGAACAATTGCTACAAAAAGCGATGAAAAATGGCCTAACCGATACGATTATTCAGCTTGTTCAAGCAACTATCCGTGAAATTAATGATACCGGTGCTGATATTATCATCTGTACCTGCTCAACTATCGGTGACGCCGCAGAGCAAACACCCAATATCCATTCTCAAGTTATTCGTGTCGACCGCCCAATGGCAGAGAAAGCGGTATCTGCTGACAAAGTTCATGTCCTCGCCGCGCTCGAAAGTACCCTATTACCGACACTTGCGCTGTTAGAAGAATGCGCCCAACAGCAAGGAACATCGCCTGATTTTTCTTATGCGGTCATTCCCGGCGCTTGGCCTTATTACGCCAAGGGGGATTCAGCTTCGTATGCTAAAGCCATCGCAGACTATGTGGATCAGGAGGTCGGTAATTTCGATACCATAGTACTTGCCCAAGCCTCAATGGCGCCAGCACTTGCCTATATCAACAATCCACCAGCTCCAGTTCTGTCCAGCCCTGAACTGTGTTGCCAATATATAGCCAAATTGATCTAATCAAATTATTACTCGAGAGGTGAGTTATGTTAGAACTTGATTTTGCCCAAAGTATCGGTCTTATAGCTTTTCTTGTCGGCGCTTCGGCTTTTTTACATCAAAATGGTAATCGCTTTCGCCTACACCTGACAATTTTCCAAGTCGTTTTATGTAGCCATTTCATTTTAATGGGGGCATTTACCGCTGCGTTTGGTTGTGGCATTAGTGCTCTGAGAAGCTTTGCTTCAACCAAAACCAATTCACACAACGTCATGTGGTTTTTTATTAGCTTACTTTGGTTAATGGGATTGCCAAGCCTACAGAATAGTTACGAACTCCTAACGATATTTGGTGCCTCTGTTGCTACATGGGGATTGTTCAGGGTTGACGGCGTTAAACTTAGATTTCTGATCTTATTTAATTCATTCTGCTGGTTAACGAATAATTTACTATTAGGTTCTATTGGTGGCACATTAATGGAGTCAACATTCATCATTGTTAATATTTACACAATCACTAGCATGGTAAAAAAAGCAAACGTCGCATAATAAAACACCAAGCATTAGCTTGGTGTTTCAACGACATGATATAGATAATAAATATTTATCTATTGCCTGCTACCTCTTCTAATATTAAAATTATTTACTTTATTACTGTTTACAATTTCATATGAAGACTGCAGTTTATTCATTTGATATTTTTTTCTTAGTGAGAAGTTATCTAACTGTTGATTAGTCATTTTTTTCTGACTGGAAACTATCGATGCCAAAGACAGAAAGCCTTCCCCCTCTAACGCACGAGAGAAAGCTCTATAAGCACGATTGTCTACTCGTTCCCATTTTTTCATAGTGTAGATTTATATAATTTTATAACGTGTAAGTTTTTACCATGAATACTATATCGCAATTAGCGAACCATTGTTATGCTTCATATTAGGTATTAATGCTAATTTATCTGCAGACATTTTTTTACCATCCGGTAGTTGAATATGATTAACCATCCAGACTACACAGCCTTCATTTAAGTTAAAAAGGCTTCTTACTTGTGTATAGAGTACACCGTCGTTAAATTCATCTGATACGGGAAACACCTTACCCTGCCATGCCCCTAGTACATTTTCCTGACGAACAGGCAAATCAAGGTAAAGTAATTCAGGCTCAACGTCTTTAATGACTTTCATACAAAGGCGGGTCTCAGTTTCACTCTGCTTTTCTACCCACAAACGATGAGGGATATCACAATCATTCCACTCTAGTGCATTCATATAAACGTTCATATTAATCCTTATTTATCTTATACATACTAATAAAATCTTTATCAACTTTAACTACAGCTTTTTTTACTACTGCAGGTTTATCGACAGCAACCAAAGGACGGTGAGGCTGAAGAGTATCAAATATCACAAAGTCGCCTGATTGCAATATAATGAATTTTTCTTCAATAATATCTTCACTAAAGGCAACATCTTTTTCATCAAGAAAATCATCTTTAATTGATTTAAATGGGTGCTCACTGTAACCAAAGCACTCTTTGCCTTCCAGTATTATTTGAACATCCACGTATTTATCGTGAATTTCTGCTCTTGTCTCTTCAAAAAAATTAGTTTCACCCTCAACAATGAAGAAAAAAACATCTTCTCCAAGAACAGGATATGTACCTTCCATACTACATGCTTGAATTTTTCTTTTTACCAATTGGATGATTTCGACCAATTTAAGTGGGATATGACGATAGCTATCCAGAGAGCATAAATTACCTCTGTACACAGAAACCTCAAGCTATTGATTAGTAATTTAGTCATTATATACCATTTAAACCAATTGGTTGATCAATCATTATTAACTAGTAGACCAAGATCAAAAAAAGAGCCTGATTATATCAGGCTCCTTAAAATTAGAAACTAACGCTGTATTTTATTACTTGTAGCTCAGGCCATGTCCAAATGGATATAGCGTATCAGCCTCTTCATAACCAGGTACGTCAGATAATTGGTTAACAATAGCTTCTGCACTATTTGCTAATGCAAATGGCAATTTACCTTGAGGGTTAAATTCACCAGAAATGACATCTAATAGAGCAGCATCTGACACACCAAATGTAGCTAAGATAGCACCCGCATCTTTCATTCCACTTCTTTCGTCAAGTACAAACGGCTGGCGGAAGTTAATAGCAAGAATCGTATTTTCAGCACCGGCCTCACTCATTACATCTTTAATATCATCCAAGCTTGGTGAAATAGTCCAAGATTTAGCAGTAGCCATATCGCTGAACGCAAGGAAATCTAATTCATCAGGGTTAGCACCGCCAAATATTAAATGTCCATCTGCACCTTCATTCGTGACAAATACACGAATAAGTGCTTGAGCACCTGTTGGAACAGTCGGGCGAGCTTCACCATCTTCATAATCCCCAGGTGTCACTGAGTATCCAACAGCCTCGGCAGTTTCAATATCGACGCCCATTGTATATAATTCAACAGGTTTTTCACTTGAAGTAATCAAAGGTAACGCTGGGGTTGCGTCTGATCTTTCATTATGAAGTAGTACAACTGACTTACGCTGAGCATAATTCGCTCTTTCTTGATACTCTTCTTTACCTAGTGTTTCTTCTGCTATTGCAGGATCAACATAAGCATTTTCAAATAAACCTAGTTGGAATTGTTCTTTCAACAAACGTTGAACTGATTCATCAACACGCGACTCTGTGATTTGTTTATCTTCAACAAGTTCGACTATCATTGACCCATCTTGGAATCCAGATAAAACATCAGCTCCAGCATTGATAGTTAGTGCGACACGCTCAATTTCTGTTAGATGTTCAACCCCCCAAGGTGTCATTGAAGTAATACCAGTATCAGTATTCACGTAACCATCAAACTTCAAATCTTGTCGAAGAAGTTCTGTCACGATGCCTTTAGAAAAAGACATTCCTACATCATTAGGTTTCACATCTTGATCAACAGGGATGCCGTAATAAGGCATAATTGAACCAGCACCTGCCTCAATCGCAGCAATAAACGGCTTCAGGTGGTAGTCAAAATTATCGCCTGCATAGTTCTGATTTTTACCAAAATCATAATGTGGGTCACCACCATCTTCTTGAGGGCCACCGCCTGGGAAGTGTTTAATCGTCAAAGCAATACTATCTGAACCGACTTCGTCGCCTTGTAAACCAATTACCAACGAATGCATAATATCTGATGCTAAATCTGCATCTTCTGTAAATGTTTCATGCACTCGGTACCAACGTGGCTCCGTTGCTAAGTCCATCATGTAGCCATACATGCTCCGAAGACCAATCGATGACCATTCATCATTCATCATTCCAGAAAACTCAGCAATCAAGTCCATATCTCGAGTCGCAGCTAAACCAGCTTCTTTCGGCCATGCAGAAAAAGCTCCAGAACTAACGTTGATACCTGCTTTCGCTGTTGGATCAATATGGTTACGTGCATTCGATTTAAATAGAACCGGGATGCCGTTAGGGGTCAGTTCAGCCAAAAGCTGAATCGCATTCATATGCTTTGCAGCTTGCTTTGGCGTGATCTCTTGACCACTTCGACCTCCATCACCATCTGAAATAACAGGATTCTCAACAACAGGGTTTCGGAAGATGAAGCGATTCATATGTTGATTATTAATAAGATCAAGAGCTAAATCTTGTGGCATGCCACCAACATCAGAGTTGAGCGTATCGATCATCATCATACCGGCCTTCTCCTCAAGGCTCATGCGCTGAACTAAATCAGCTGCACGCTCTTCAGGAGATAAACGCCAATCCTCAAAAGGTTCAAGCGTACCGTTACCATTCGAATCTCGGAATTGGTAACCATCGATATCTAGAAGTTCATGAACTTGGGATTGGACTACCGGTTGAAGAAGATCATCTTTGCCATCACTGGAGCTAGAAGAAGAATTACAACCAGCAAGAATCAGTGCCACTGCTACGGGCGCTAGGGTAAAGAGTGCTTTTTTCATTATTTGCCTTTATATTTTTTGATACTGGAAACATGATTAATAGTACTCTTTCAAGCCAACTGGTTAACCAATTAACATCAATAAGTCGATCAAGATCAACCAGTTTATTATTTTGGTCTACCTTGATCACGATATGGTATTTACAAATAGAATCATTTACATTACTTGCTACGATGTCACAGAACCGACACGATATAACTGATACTGCAGAAGGAATTTATTGAAGTAATATCAATGTAGTAAATAATATTTACAGAGACAACAGGGAGGTTTCGTGATTACAGTCAAACCAGCTCAAGGCAAACATCAACTCGGTATTAGCCAGCTTCATGCTATAAGTTGGCAGTCTGTCTATGCCGGGTTGTTGGACGAAAAATACCTTTCTGAAGACGTTTTCCAGGAACGTGGCACTATTTGGGATCAACGGTTCAGCCAACCGAGTGAAAACCAGCGAATCTATGTCGCTGTAGAAAATGAAAACCTACTTGGCTTTATCTGTATTTACCTAGATCAGGATAGTGAGTTGGGCACATTAATTGAAAACCTTCACGTCGACAAAGAGATGAAAGGGAAAGGTATTGGAAAGGCTTTGCTGAAGCATGCCACCCGTATTATGCAGGAAGAAGCAAGCCATTCTGGCGCTTACCTTGAAGTATTGAAACAAAATATCAGTGCCAAACACTTTTATGACTACATGGGTGGCAAACCTATTCTATGTCAACAATGGCAAGCGCCAGAAGGCAGTCTTGTTGATGAGCTAGTCTATGGTTGGACATCAACAGCGCTTATTTTAGAACGCTAGTTGACGTATCAACGTTCAACTCGGATGAACAGCAGGTCACAAGGCATTTTTCTTAGTAGCGGCTCACTACTGGACATTGTCAATTGATGGAACCAGCTTGATTCATGGTGACCAAACACCAAAAGATCGACTTCAAACTCCTCTATGGCTTTGATGATTTGATCTTCTACATACCCGGCATAGAAAATATGTTTAAAAATTGGATAATCTGCTTCCTTCAACAATACCGCCATGTCTTGGACAGACTGGCTATGCACAGACTCGTCATACTCTGCCGGATTAAACTCTCTGACCCCTTCATATAATTCCGTAAAGTCAGGGTCTATGTGAATAACGCTCAACAAAGCTTGATGAGCTTTTGCTTGCTCAGCAGCTTTCATCACCAAGTATTTGGCATTCGCATCAAAGTTAACAGCTAATAAAACATGTTTATATTTCATTTGCTATCCCCTCGGGAGAACAGGTTGTAAGAACACTAAGAGTGTAGCTTATACAAAATTGAAGAAGACTTGCGCATCTAAGAATCGGGACGACCATGAGCCGCTATACTGTTATCCAGATGCCTGATGTATCACTGATTTCACCCTATCAGGCCAAGTACCGAGCGAATATGTTCATTTGGTTGAGTTTCTCTTCAAGGTTACTGTATGTATCAAGAGTCCTTCATCGATTCTCTGTCAATTTTTATCATCCTAGGGCTGATTTTTGGAGCCATTGCTCTGATGTTTGAGTTCGGATATCGCTTAGCTCTTCGCTTTCCATCCAACGAGTTCAGCCAATCTATTAGCCCTATGGCCACAGGGTTAGCCAGCCTACTCGCCTTCATTCTCGCCATCACTTTTAGTATGGCGGCGGCAAAATCAGGAGAACGAAAGCAACTGGTGCTGACTGAAGCCAATACGGTGGGCACTACCATCCTTCGTACCGGTCTACTGGCTGAACCTTATCGTTCTCGCAGCCGAGAGTTACTGCGTGAATATGTCACATTACGCGTCGTCGATTATGAAGAGGACCCAAAGCGGGTCATCAATAACATCATCAAAGAAAGCGAAGCTTTACAACTCAAATTATGGAACCAAGCCATTGACTCACATGGCAGCACTTCACCGGAGTTACTGTTGTTGTATATCAATTCACTCAATGAGGTGATTGATATCCACACCGATAGGGTGAATAAAGGAATGAGAGGAAGGATTCCCATTAGTATCTGGTTTACGCTGGGGCTACTGACATTCTTGACCATTGCGTTGAACGGTGTTCAAGTTGGTGCGCAAAACAAAGGAAGAGCGCTGGTTGCGGCCCTCCCCTTTGCTCTAGCGTTTTCCTTGGTGTTAACTTTAATCGTCGAGCTCGACAGGCCCATAAGAAGTATCATCGAGATTAGCCAACAACCCCTTGTGGATCTTCGTAACAGTTTGGACAAAGTGCTATATACCGATGATGTGGGACAACTAAAAATCAGTGAATAGGGGGTATTAAGCCGTTACTTTTGATTGATAAAGAGCAAGTTGTTCTGCAGGCTCACGTTGCTGGCAAGTGGCGCAATTTTTCTTGCCATCCAACTTATATTTCAGGCAGCAGGTTTCGCGACGAATATAGTAGATACCCACTTTTCCCTCGCTGGCTGCTTTCACGCTATTTAAATCGGCAAACTCAGGTAATATCCCTGCTAACCACGTATCTGCTTTTGGCTGTACAGACTCAATTAGCGCTCTATCAAAACCATGTTGAGTCAGCTTTTGGAAAACTAATCCCAACGCATAACCTATCGCCCCCCAAAACTGTGGGGTATTAACTTTTTGCGCTTTAAATTGAGGCGCAAGAACGCGACCGAGCTCTCGCAGAAAATGAGCTAGCTTCTCATCAAGTGCTTGCTCTGATTCAACGACTCGTGCCTGTTGGCTATGTGCTAGGGGATCATCGTCAAGGCAGTAAAAAGAACTACCTTTGGCAATACCAACTCGTTTTAACTTTCCATTCATCGCCACATCAAGGCTGATTTGCTCAAAGGTTAGCATGGGAACGCGATTAAACTTGAGCCTTAGGGCGGCCAAGCCTGAACACAGATGTGCAGTGAAGCTTTTCAACCACAAAGATGCACCTACAGCTTGTCGCGTATCGACATCTTGGCTGAATATCTGAATAGTTGTATCAATGTGTCTGTCTATCCATTCAGATAATGGCTGACCCACATCACCATATTGGAGTCGGAAGAAAGACTCACGCTGGAATAGCCAATCTAATTGAGATTCAAGGGTTGGTTGTGTCGGCTCTGCGAGCCAGAAAGGAGCCAATTGAGCTGATAAAGTCATCTTTAAGTCTACTTCGAGAACAACGTAGGCCGGTGAAAATATAATCAACCTAAAGCCTGTAAATTTATATTGGGATCGATTCTATCTTAACGGCATATAGGTTCAAGATGCTCATTCCCGTAAATAAATTGTTAATTTATGCCTTGACAGCATAGGAACCAGGGAGCATAAAGGTGACAGGGATCACGAAACTCCGGGTTTCATCAAACCGTAATACTGTAAAGCTTTAATTGGCAGACAGTTTTGTATATATTCACCTGCAACATCAGCACATTTTTGGGACGGATGTCACAGTATAGTGCTAATAATATCAAAAAATAATAGCAACGTTAGTTAAACGTGCACGGATCGCATAGGAACATTACTATGAGTAAGGATGCCAAATTGGTTAGGCAAAAACTGAAATCAGAAACACAATCTGCGCTAACTAAAGCGCGGATGGCGTTTTTAAAGGACTATCAAAAAGCCACTTAATGTGGCTTTTTTAATTCCCCATTGGTACAGCCATGCCACCCAGCACGACTTGTTTCATGTTCAGTGAAGTATTAGGCGTTGCGTGTGGCGCCATCATTGCATCATATCCATCAATGCTGTTTTGCGGCAATACCGGTTCAACTGGGTAAGATACCTTACTTTCGTTTTCCAGTGTCTCTTCAGGCGTGTTATCAAAGTGACTACTCACTTGATACGTTGGCACGTTGACGTAATCAGCCGTGTCATCATCAAAGATAGAAAGTTTATCAAGCGCAAGGGCGACAAGCGCAAACCCGATAATAATATAGTTGAAAGGCATAGCATCCTCCTTTTCGCAATGCACTGGTTCTATTGATAGTCCACAATCCAAACTTGATCAAGATCAAAAAACATCAAACCGTTAGGACTTTAACTTTCTAGCGTAAATAGGATGCTAGCCTCAGAGATCTTATTAACCCAGTGCCTTTTCTATCTCGCTGAGACTAGATGGGTCGTCAATCGTAGACGGCACCACATACTGCTCACCATCCGCAATTTGTCTTATAACTCGACGTAAGATCTTACCCGAACGCGTTTTGGGCAACCTGTCGACCACCAGCGCACGGTTAAAACAAGCAACCGCACCTATCTCATGCCTCACCTTTTGCAACAGCTCCTTTTCGATGACTCCGTCAGCGGAATAATAGCCGTCTTTCAACACCACCAGCCCCAAAGGTAACTGGCCTTTTAGCTCATCGTGAATACCGATGACTGCACACTCCGCAACCGCTTCATGGCCGCCGACGACCTCTTCCATTTCACCGGTTGATAATCGATGACCAGCAACGTTAATGACATCATCTATGCGCCCCATAACGAATAAATAGCCGTCTTCATCAATGTAGCCACCATCCCCAGACACATAATAACCAGGGAACTGGCTCAAATAACCCGATTGAAATCTGTCGTGGTTGCGCCAAACCGTCGGTAAACAACCCGGTGGTAATGGTCTTTTAATTGCGATGAATCCTTGCTGGTTGGCTGATTTTTCTTCGCCTAACTCATCCAGTACGACCACGCCATAGCCAGGGACAGGCATAGTCGCTGAGCCGGGTTTGATAGCAAAACTCTCAAGACCGACCGGATTGCTGGCAATCGCCCAACCCGTTTCCGTTTGCCACCAATGGTCAATAACCGGCCGGCCCGTTTTCTCTTGCACCCATTCAAGAGTTGGCGGATCTAACCGCTCGCCAGCCATATATATCGCTTTCAAACTCGTCATCGGATAGTCAACCAACAAGTTTCCATTCGGGTCTTCTTTTTTAATCGCTCGAAAGGCTGTCGGCGCGGAGAACAATACATTTACGCCATAATCATTACAGACTCGCCAAAACGCACCAGGATCCGGTGTTTTAACCGGTTTACCTTCAAACATTATGGTTGTGCAGCCGTGAATTAACGGGGCGTATACAATGTAAGAGTGACCGACGACCCACCCTACATCTGAAGCCGCCCAAAACACATCTCCCGGATCGACAGCGTAAATGGTCTCCATGCTGTATTTCATGGCAACGGCATGGCCGCCATTGTCCCTCACTACACCTTTGGGCTTACCTGTCGTCCCTGAGGTATACAAAATATAAAGCGGGTCGGTCGCCTTGACTGGCACACAAGGGTGCATTTCGGCTTTTTGCTTCAACGCTTGCCAGTCACAGTCCCTCGCTTCAGATAAATCAGCGCGGCATGCATTACGCTGAAAAACAACCACATGTTCAGGCTTCCAACGGCTATCCATAATGGCTTTATCAACCAATGGCTTGTAGGGGATGACCTTGCTGACTTCAATACCACAACTCGCGGTAAGAATAACTGTAGGCTCTGCATCTTCAATCCTGACTGCCAGCTCATTGGGGGCAAAACCACCAAACACGACAGAATGAATTGCACCAAGACGCGCACAGGCCAGCATTGCCATCGCTGCTTCCGGGATCATCGGCATATAAATCACGACCCTATCCCCTTTCGACACGCCCAATTCCGCCAACATACCCGCGGTCTTGGCAACTTGATCCCTTAACACTTGGTAGCTGTACTGTACTTTGGTGCCCGTTACGGGGGAGTCATAGATCAAGGCTGTTTGATCGCCCCTGCCCGCTTCGACATGCTGGTCCAACGCCAAGTAGCAGGTATTTAACTCGCCGTCGGCAAACCAGCGTTCAATGCCGTTTTCATCGTTACTTAATATGGTTTGTGGAGATCGGTACCACGGAAGTTTCAGAGCTTGCGCCCGCCAAAACTCTTGCGGTGCCGTTTGTGCCAACTGGTATTCTTTCTGGTATGCAGACATAGTGCTTCCTCAAGTTTACCCAGTGACTTCATATGGTCGTTCATCACGAAGATACAGTTCACTTTGAACCTGCATTTCACCTTGAAGTCATTGGGTATAAATCCTGGTATCGCTAATAAAAAGGCGTGTTATACCAACCTGGATAAGTAGTTGATCAAGTATTTATGTAGGTTGGTATTATTTAGGCTGACTTAAATGCTATTTGTCGAGAACTGCCGTGGGGACGCGGACAAAGCCCTCCATCAAAATGCGCGCACTGCGACTCATAATGACTTTCTCGACACTCCATCCCTGTTCCGACAATTTGGCCTGTGCACCTACCTTCAATGTTCCGGACGGATGACCGAACGTCACCGACTCTCTCTCTCCACCGCCTGCGGCCAAGTTCACCAACGTGCCCGGTACACAGGCAGCAGAAGCAATAGCGACGGCTGCTGTTCCCATCATGGCATGGTGAAGTTTGCCCATCGACAACGCACGTACCAATACATCAACATCACACCCAGCCACTTCTTTACCGCTCGATGACAGATATGTTTGAGGCTTGGAGACAAAAGCGACTTTCGGCGTATGCTGGCGGGTCTCAGCTTCTTCTAGACAAGTAATTAGCCCCATCTTCAATGCCCCATAAGCTCGGATGCGCTCGAACGTCGCCAATGCTTTTTCATCATTGTTGATGTCATCCTGCAGTTCGGTACCGATATAGCCCAGTGACTCAGCATGGATAAAAATTGTCGGGATCCCGGCATTGATCAAAGTGGCATTGAACATACCAACATCCGGTACTTCCAGATCATCGACCAGATTTCCCGTGGGAAACATTGAGCCACTACTATCCGCCGGATCCATGAAATCCACCTGTATTTCAGCCGCAGGGAAGGTCACACCGTCAAGCACGAATTCACCCGTTTCCTGTACAAAACCATTCACAACAGGTACGTGTATCACGATAGTTTTCTCAATATTGGCCTGCCAAACACGAACAGCAACGACACCGTTGTCAGGAATACGTTCTTTGGCAATCAAACCGGCATGAATCGCAAAAGGTCCTACCGCCGCAGATAAATTGCCACAGTTACCGCTCCAATCGACAAAAGGTTTATCAATCGAGACCTGGCCAAACAGATAATCGACATCGTGATCCGCTTTGCTGCTTTTCGATACAATGACGGTTTTGCTGGTGCTCGACGTGGCCCCGCCCATACCATCAATTTGTTTGGCATAAGGATCCGGACTACCGATAACCCGCAACAGTAATTGATCTCTGGCTTCGCCTGCCACTTGAGCGTCAGGTGGCAAATCGGCCAAATTAAAGAACACCCCTTTGCTAGTGCCACCACGCATATAAGTGGCCGGAATTTTCATTTGTGACTGTAATTGGGCTTGGTATGAGGAGTTTGATTTTGTCATGGTCCTCTCCTATTGAGCCAAGAAGTCTTGAGCAAAACGTTGTAATACACCACCAGCCTGATAAACCGACACTTCGTCAGCCGTATCAAGACGGCAGGTTACCGGTACATCAACTTTTTCACCGTTAGCACGAGTCACGACCAAGGCTAAATCTGCACCTGGCTGGATCTCTCCGACAACGTCGTACAACTCCGTTCCATCAAGCTCTAAAGTATTGCGGTCAACACCTGGCTTAAACTGCAACGGCAACACCCCCATACCCACTAGGTTTGTGCGGTGGATACGCTCAAACCCTTCGGCCACAATGGCTTCGACACCAGCAAGACGCACCCCTTTTGCCGCCCAGTCACGAGACGATCCCTGACCATAGTCTGCGCCGGCCACCACAATCAAAGGCTGCTTGCGGTTCATATAGGTTTCAATCGCTTCCCACATGCGAGTCACCTTGCCTTCCGGCTCGATCCGAGCCAAAGAGCCCTGCACCACCTCGCCATTTTCTTTAACCATTTCATTAAACAATTTCGGGTTGGCGAACGTCGCTCGCTGAGCGGTTAAGTGATCCCCACGATGTGTCGCATAAGAGTTAAAATCCTCTTCGGGCACGTCCATCTTGGCGAGGTATTCACCCGCGGCACTTGAGGCCAGAATGGCATTAGATGGAGATAAGTGGTCGGTGGTAATATTATCGCCCAATACCGCCAATGGACGCATACCCGACAAGGTGCGCTCACCAGCCAACGCCCCTTCCCAGTATGGCGGTCGACGAATGTAAGTACTCATAGGACGCCAGTCATACAGCGGGTTGCTATTACGTTGTTCGTCATTCAGTTTGAACATCTGGATGTAGACTTGATTGAATTGCTCTGGCTTAACATGCTGGCTGACAACCGCATCAATTTCTTCATCACTCGGCCACAAGTCATTAAGGTATATCGGGTTACCTTGGCTATCCGATCCAAGCGAATCTCGTTCAATATCAAAACGAATCGACCCCGCTAGCGCATAGGCAACCACCAGAGGCGGTGACGCCAAAAACGCTTGTTTAGCATAAGGGTGGATACGACCATCAAAGTTTCTGTTACCGGACAAGACAGCGGTTGAATAGAGATCACGCTCGATGATTTCCTGCTGAATAGCAGGGTCCAGAGCTCCGCTCATGCCGTTACAGGTGGTACAGGCGTAGCCTACAATACCGAAGCCCAGCTTTTCCATTTCAGTCAGCAATCCGGCTTCTTCCAAGTACAGCTTTGCCACTTTAGAGCCCGGCGCAAAGGAAGACTTCACCCAGGGTTTTCGTACCAAGCCCAATTCATTGGCTTTCTTGGCTAACAAACCGGCTGCGACAACGTTACGTGGGTTACTGGTGTTGGTACAAGATGTTATAGCCGCGATAATAACCGCGCCATCCGGCAGTTCGCCAGCCTTCTCTTCCCACTGACCAGAAATCCCACGTGAGGCAAGTTCGGATGTTGGTAAGCGACGGTGAGGGTTCGAGGGTCCAGCCATATTGCGTGACACTGAGGATAAATCGAATTCAAGTACACGTTCGTAGACGGCGCTATCGAGCGAGTCGGCCCATAAACCGGTTTGCTTGGCGTACTGCTCCACCAGTGCAACTTGCTGTTCGTCACGGCCAGTGAGCTTGAGGTAGTTAATGGTCTGCTCATCGATATAGAACATCCCCGCCGTTGCGCCATATTCTGGCGTCATATTTGAGATAGTTGCCCTATCGCCAATGGTGAGATCACGTGCCCCTTCGCCAAAAAATTCTAAGTAGCATGAAACAACACGCTCATTGCGAAGGAACTCGGTAATCGCCAACACGATATCTGTTGCGGTAATACCCGGTTGGCGTTTACCGGTCAGGTTAACACCGACAATATCCGGCAAGCGCATCATAGAAGGACGCCCCAGCATGACAGTCTCTGCCTCAAGCCCGCCGACACCAATGGCAATTACCCCCAAGGAATCGACATGCGGTGTATGGCTGTCGGTGCCGACACACGTATCCGGGTAGGCTATGCCATTCTTGGCCTGCACCACGGGCGACATTTTCTCCAGGTTGATCTGATGCATGATGCCGTTACCCGCGGGGATCACGCTAACGTTCTCAAAGGCAGTTTTACACCACTCGATAAAATGGAAGCGATCTTCGTTACGGCGCTCTTCGATTGCACGGTTCTTATCAAATGCCTCAGGATCAAAGCCTGCATGTTCAACCGCCAGAGAATGGTCGACAATCAATTGCGTTTCCACCACAGGGTTCACTTTTGCCGGGTCGCCACCTTGCAGCGCAATCGCATCCCGCAGCCCCGCTAAGTCGACTAAAGCTGTTTGCCCTAAAATATCATGGCAAACCACTCGTGCTGGATACCAGGGGAAATCAAGATCGCGCTTACGCTCGATGATTTGTTTCAAGCAATCTGTCAGCGAATCAGGCTCACAACGTCTGACCAATTGCTCAGCCAATACGCGTGACGTGTAAGGGAGGGTTTCATAAGCACCGGGCGATATATCATTGACGGCTTCTCGGGTATCGAAGAAATCAAGCCCGCTGCCAACAAGAGGCTTACGGTATTTGGTATTCATAGTCATAATCTACATCCGTGAATGTTCTGCTCGCAGACCTTGAGATGTCGAAGACATTGATTTATCCCAAGGTCTGATTTAAGCGTTAACTGCGCGCTTCAATCGGCAGCCAGTCCTGATGCTCCGGTCCTTCGTAATCCGCACTAGGCCGTATAATCCGGTTATTGGCGCGCTGCTCGTATACGTGGGCCGCCCAGCCAGTTACTCGGCTCATAACGAAAATTGGGGTGAACAGCTTGGTCGGTATCCCCATGAAGTGATAAGCCGAGGCATGGAAAAAGTCGGCATTACAAAATAATCCTTTCTCCCGCTTCATCACCTGTTCAACACGCTCAGATACCGCATACAGATGCGTATCACCAACATCGGTAGACAGTTTTTCCGACCATGCTTTAATTAAAGCATTGCGGGGATCAGATTCACGATAAATCGCGTGACCAAAGCCCATAATTTTGTCTTTGTTGGCTAGCATCTCCATGATTCCAGCTTCGGCTTCATCTGGTGTCTGCCACTGTTCGATCATTGCCATTGCAGCCTCGTTGGCACCACCGTGAAGGGGGCCACGCAAGCTACCGATAGCAGCCGTTATACAGGAGTGAAGATCAGACAGTGTTGAGGCACAAACACGGGCGGTAAATGTAGAGGCATTGAATTCGTGCTCGGCATACAGAACCAGCGAACAATGCATGACCTGCTTATGCAGCTCCGACGGCGATTTGTCTGTTAACATTTCGAGGAAATAGCCCCCAATGCTATCCTCACTGCCCTTAGCGGTATCAATACGCACACCGTCATGGCTATAGCGGTACCAATAGCAAATAATCGCCGGAAGCATCGCCAGCAGCTTGTCAGTTTTTTCATCTTGCTGAGAAAAATCCAGCTCCTGATCAATATTGCCAAGCATGGAGCAACCAGTTCGCATTACATCCATTGGATGGGCATCAGCAGGGATCGTTTCTAATACCAACTTTAATGCTTCAGGTAAGCCTCTAAACCCAATTAACGCTTGTTTGTATTGTTGTAGTTCTTGTTTATTCGGAAGTTTGCCTTTTAATAATAAATATGCGACTTCTTCAAACTCTGCGTTATTGGCTAAATCGGTAATGTCATAGCCACGATAAGTAAGCCCGGTACCCGATTGACCGACTGTACATAGTGCCGTGACACCCGCACTTTGCCCTCGCAACCCTGCACCACTAATGGCGCTATCTTTAGATTCTTTTCCGTCCTTCTTTACATCAGCTACGGCTATAGCAGTCATAGCAGACTCCTTATTTAGTTGAGTTCACGTATTGAATAATTTGAGTGTGCTCTTTTTAGGTAATTCTTTATTTCCATTCTTTTTATAGATAAAGAGGCGCCAAGAGATTATTCCACCCTGTCTCTATATTTATTATTAGTTTTAGCTTAAATTCGTTATTAAGGCTGCTTGAATAGTTTGTCTAAGGTTTGTTCGTAGTCGTGATAACCCAAATATTGATAAAGCTCTTCACGGGTTTGCATTTGATCAACGACATTACGCTGGTGACCATCTTTTAATAAATGTTGGTAAACATTCAGCGCCGCTAGGTTCATCGCTCTGAATGCAGACAGTGGATACAGCACCATATCAACACCGCACTCGGCAAGTTCATCGGTACTAAACAAAGGCGTTTGTCCGAACTCGGTTATGTTAGCCAAAATGGGGACGTTTACTGAGTCTGAAAACTGTTGATATTGCTCTAATGTATTTATCGCCTCAGGGAATATCATGTCCGCACCAGCCTCAACACAGGCTTGTGCTCGCTCAATTGCGTAGTCCATTCCTTCGACAGCCAGTGCATCTGTACGTGCCATAATTACAAAGTTTTCATCAACTCTGGCATCGACAGCCGCCTTGATTCTATCGACCATTTCCTGCTGGCTAACAATGGCTTTGTTAGGGCGATGTCCGCAGCGCTTCTGTGCAACCTGATCTTCCATATGGACAGCAGCGGCCCCACTACGCTCCATTTCTTTAATGGTTCTCGCAATATTAAATGCACCGCCAAATCCAGTATCAATATCAACCATTAAAGGTAGATTCGTACAAGCGGTGATACGACGGACATCTTCCACCACATCGTTCAAGGTAGTGATACCTAAATCTGGCAAGCCGTATGACGCATTAGCTATCCCGCCGCCAGAAAGATATATCGCCTGGTGACCCACTTGCTCTGCCATCATCGCGCAATACGGATTGACCGTACCGACAATCTGTAACGGATTATTGTTGGCAACCGCTTGGCGGAAGCGTTTCCCTGGACTCATGAGACTTTCTCCTTATCCTGCTTCAATTTTTGTTCAATTAATAGACGGCTTCGCATAATGTGGCGCCGCATCAACATTTCGGCCAACTCCGCATCACGCTCTTTCAACGCGCCAAGAAGATGGAAGTGTTCTTTTAGGGCTTGCTCTGGACGAGAATGAGAACGCTGCGACTGGTATCGGTACATTCGCAACAAGTGATAAAGCTCATCACAAAGCAAACTGATCAGCTTGGTGTTTCGACTGGCTTTGATAACCCTATAGTGAAAATCAAAATCCCCCTGCTGATGAAAATACGATGCACCTTCAACTTGCTCTATATGTTGATGATGGGCATCGAGCAACTCTTCTAATCCGATAAGTTCTTCGTCTGTAATATATTCGCAGGCAAGCCTTGCTGCCATACCTTCAAGAGCTTCGCGCACCGAATAGATCTCAATGAGCTTTTCTTGGCTTAAGGCAACTACCCGTGCACCGACATGTGGAATACGTTCAACCAATCCCATTGACTCTAAGCGCATCATTGCTTCACGAAGTGGTCCGCGACTTACGCCGAAATGCTTAGCCAATTCTGGCTCTGAAATCTTGCTACCTGCCGGATAACTACCGCTCACAATCTGATCAATCAACTGCTCAGTCAGGTTTTCTGACTTAGTGCCTTCTTTTTCACTGTGACTGTCGACACTTTTCAATTTCAAATCTTGTTTACTCATCTTGATTGTCAACAACTTGTTAACTTTTGAACAAATTTAGCGCTAAAAAGCCGCACTTACAAGTTAATTGTTAACAAAATGTATTAGACCTTAGTATAGATTGTCGACAATCTAGGAAAAAAGACGATGGGCGATGGGCGATGGGCGATGGGCGATGGGCGATGGGCGATGGGCGATGGGCGATGGGCGATGGGCGATGGGTAGAATGTAAAACAGGGTTGCCTGCTGCAACCCTGTTTCTTGTTTTCTCATTGTGAGACTAGGCGGTGGCCATATTGTCGGTTGATACCGGCTTTGGTTTACGCTGAGCCAGAATAACCCCTGAAAGCACCATACCTCCACCAATATAGTGGTAAACCGCTAGCTGCTCGCCCAATGTGACACTGGCAATAATAGCTGTAAGGACTGGCATCAGGTTCATGAACATGGCTGTCCGATCAGCACCTAATATTTCGATACCTTTCAACCAGCACCATGGTGCCAATACAGAAGCAGGCAGCGCGGCATACATGATCAAGGGCAATGATTCACCGGTGATCGCCATTCGCTCACTACTAATCAGCATTGGCGTTAACAAAATAACAGCAAATAGTCCTTGTACATAAACAGACTGCCAATTATTCAATGGCATTTTCCAACGCTTCAATAAAACGCAGTAAAGTGCATAAACAAAGGCTGCGATCATCAACAGAGCATCACCTTGTTTAATACCTTGAGACGTCAGCGTACTGACATCACCTTGACCTAGCATAAACACCAAACCAGCCAGCGATAGTACTGCGCCAACCATAGCAATAGGTAACAAACGTTGACCTAGTATCGGTACGCTCAGGAACATACTGATCAAGGGCACAAGTGAAATAATAAGTGCCATATTGGTCGCTGTCGTCGTCGCAGCAGCAAAATAACCCAGCGACTGGTTGAGCACCATGCCCAGCAAAGCTAAGAATGCCAGCTTAGATAAGTGCGGTTTAATTTGATTACGCTTGCGCCATACAGAAGGCATGACAAAGGGGGTTAATACCATCATGGCAAAACACCAGCGATAAAAAGAGATTGCTCCAGGATCAATCACGCTATACGACAATTTGTTAACGATGGCATTCCCTGCCCAAATAATGACAGTCAATAGAGGAAATAAGTAGAACATGGTTTGCCTTTTAAATTGATTACGTGGGGATTGTGTCACGTCACCTTACAAATAAATATCTCTAAACAGACATAGTGAGTCTATTGTCAGACATTTGTATCGTTACGCTAAAAATCCACGCAACTCCCTCTGCTTTGAAAGACACAGAAAACCATTTAATAATTTGAAAAATAAACAAAAAAAGCAGGGTACATTATTTACTATCCAATTAATTCCCCAAAAGAAAGAGTGATCTATCTCACAGGAAATTAATGGCTAGTATTAACAGAATTGAATTCCCCTCTATAAATTGCCGGATTCAGCTTATGCTTGCATTCTGGTCCGACCAGACTATAACTACAGTATGCCCTTCAGCCACTTTGAAAAAGGACATTTCAATGCGTAAAAACCTCAAGATCTATAACCAAATGAACCGCCTGCCCTTTGGTGACAAGCTGTTCAGCTTTGTTGTCTGCCGTCTTGCCCCTTATTTCGGTTCAATCAAACCCAAGGTGACAGTATTGCAACCCGGTTATGCAGAGGTCACCATTAAAAAGCGCCGCCGGGTAACAAATCATTTAAATACTGTACATGCCATAGCAATGTGCAACATGGCTGAACTGGCAGGTGGAATGATGACAGATGTTTCAGTACCAATAAAAAGTCGCTGGATCCCTGTAGGAATGACCGTTGAGTATTTAAAGAAAGCCAAAACGGATCTAACTGCACATGCACAAGGGGATAATATCGATTGGAAAACGGAAGGAGACAAACTTGTTCCCGTAGAGATCAAAGATACTAAAGGGAACTTGGTCTTTCGGGCTGAAATAACAATGAATATAAGATTTACTTGATAGCTTCAACCTTAATAGCGACCACCTTAATAACTACTACCTAGATATCCACGACTTAATATATGTAACCTTGATAAGTAGCATGGCGCAAAATCATTATTGCGCCATGTTCTAATATGATTAATCGGTCAAGGAAAGCTCAACATTGACTTGATTAGAATCAGGAAGCCAATGGAACATATAGTTAAATAGCTGCTTTTCATCCATCTTTGCTAATTTGCCATGTATGAAAGAACTCATATCAATTAAGTGATCTACTTTTGCCACTGGCTGATAGGGCTCTTTAAACCGGCGCCATAGGTCAGAATGATTGACATAAAAATTGGCAGCCGCAACTGCTTCCTCAAATGTAGCGTGCTCAGATATCAACCTTGGCCCATCCCAAGTTGCACCATCGAGTACACACACACCTATTTCCCCTGACTCCTCGTAGGTTAGCTCATCCACATAAGGGACATTCCACCAACGAATGAGTTCTTCACATGAACGTTGCTCATTGAGTTTATCTGAGGAGGGAAACTCATCCATATTGAGTCTATTCCGAACCGGAATCTGACACGTTGTAAAATCCATAACCAACAACTTGCATATTTATATTTTTGCATAATGTTAGCTATATTGATTTATTTGTCAATTAACTTTTTGGATAAAACATTGAAAAATTATAATCTTATCGAAAATACATTCTATTTTTCACGTCAAAAATGTCCTTTAAGGAACATTCCCACCACTAGATAACCAAAGCGACCAATGCCACCTTTTCTTTAATCGTTAAGAAAAAGTGTTTTGGCTAATCGAGCTAAATTATAGGCATCATCATAACCAGAATGCTGACGCCCTTCCCATTCGATACCCACCATATCCATCGCTGCTCGCTGTCCGCAGCGCTTTTTTGTGACGTGTCGCTGCAGTCTAAACAAAGTCGCCAAGTTTAAGTATTCATCAAATGGCACTTTCAGACCTTTTTCTTCACACTCTTTACGAAGAATGATGTCATCACGCCCCCATGCGGCATAGATTTTATGTCGGCCACCGAACTTCTGCTCAACTGATTTCAAAATATGGCCAAGTGGCTTACCATTTTTATCAACCACCTCAGGCTTAATGCCTGTCAGCTCGGTACAGAAGGGGGAAACTTCATCATTATCCGGTTTTACAAAATACTGAGCTCGGCGCACAATCTCACCGTTATTCAGATCAAGCTCTGCAACGCCAATCTCAATGATCTCACCTGTTCTGGACTCGCGGCCATCGTTCCAACAGCACATTTCGAGGTCAAAACACACAATACGGTTAAAATTCATCTTACTTCCGGATATCACGCTATAACTGGCACGAAGGATAGCATTTAGCGACGGGTTAGCCAAAAAGTGATGGGGAAGAAGATGCAGGTTAACCCTTTGTTAACAAGGTAGGTCGCTGTAATCTTTAGGATTCAGGCTATGCGACAACCCACTTCACACTCAAAGCCCACGACTCGGAATGTGTCGGTAAATACCTGTCATGAGGTCAATCAAGAAGTCACTCAAAAGGTCAATCATAAAGGCCATCTATCCAAAGCAAACACCCTGCACTTCTCCGTGTTCAAGAAGCTCAATACCTTTTATCTGAGGGTCCTTCACTACACAGGTAGCCCTAACCGCAAATCGGTCACAGTGTCTCTGAGAACAATCCAGAAGGTTATAGAGCCCTATTACTTTCTTCTCACAACGTCCCCGAGCGTAATTGGGATTAACAGCATTTCGACACAATTTCACTTCCTTGCTTGATTCAATTATCAACCTATAGCTCAAACTTAAAACGACGGTCCCGCTCATCTATCATGCGTATCATGTCCACAAGCAGATTTGCTGCAGTCGCAATATCAGATAGCTCGGTATGCTCTTCCTTGTGATGACTGATACCGTTTTTTGATGGCACAAATATCATCGCAGCAGGCATAACCTGAGACATGTACATCGCGTCGTGGCCAGCTCCGCTGTTCATCCTGATGAAATTGAGATCGGCATTAATGGCACATAACTCCGTAATGCTGGCAAGCTCAGTACTCAGTACAACAGGCCTATCATGTGACAACTCACTGATCTCAATTCGCACTTTCTCGGTTTCAGAAACGGTAAGGGCGTAATCTTTAAATCCGTTAATAATGCGTTCAATTGAGGCGACATCTACACCCCGGATGTCTACATAAAACTCAACATCACCCGCTATCACATTGATAGCATTCGGGGCAATCTGCATCCTGCCGACTGTCCCGACTGACCCATAACTAGCTTCAGCACAAGCTAACTCTGATATCTTCGCGATAATTTTGGCACTCGCGACAACAGCATCCTGCCGCATGCCCATTGGTGTTGCACCAGAATGATCGCTGTGGCCTGTCACATCAACACGGTAACGACTAGGCGCAGCGATACCCTCAACAATGCCTATCTGTGCACCTAACGTTTCTAAAACGCGGCCCTGCTCAATATGTAATTCAATAAAGGCGTGATATTTAGATGGGTTAAGCGCGCTATCCGAAATTCGTTTGGCTGGATACTGAAGCGCTCTCATCGCATCAAACACGTTCATGCCTTTATTATCAGAGTTCGATTTCCATTTTAAATAATCGGCTTGACCCGTCATGTTTTTTGAGCCCATACAGGCAAACCCAAATCTGCTCGACTCTTCTGCCCTGAAGACGATCAGTTCCAGATCATGCTCTAATTCAAAATCTTTAAATTGAAGTAAGGCATAGAGGCTTGCAAGAACACCAGCAACACCATCGTACTGACCGCCATTGGGCACCGTATCCAAGTGTGAGCCAGTAGCAATACGCGGTGCAGTCCAGTTACGACCACGCCGTTTACAGTACAGGTTACCCATGAGGTCCCAGCGAACACTGAGACCTTGTGACTGAGCAAATTCAGCCAAGGCATGATGAGCGTGTTCATCAACGTCTGAGTAAGCAAGTCGATTCATCCCTTCATCTGTCAAACCATAGTGATTAATCTGAGAAAATGCGTCTAAAAACCACTTCTCTCCCTTTAATGATTTATCGATAAACACATCTGCCTCCTTACTTATACAAACACGACGGCGGTAACCATTACCGATACGACCATAATTGGAGCGGTTCGCCTAACTATCTCAATCGGAGAACATTTCGCTAACCCTGCCGCTAAAATCACTGCACCTGCTATTGGGGACATTGTCCTTCCAAGCGCACCAGATAAACTAGATAACGTCCCAAGATCGATAATAGTCATACCGAACTGCTCGGATGAAGGCGTGACGGCCTCGTTGAACGCGAATGCCGCTGCATCACCAGAGCCCGAGATCACACCCAATAGAAACGGTCCCAACGAGCCGCCCCACCGAGCCAGCTCCGTATACTGCGTCAAAATATCAATCAGGCTGTCCACCAAACCGACACTGCGCAAACCCGTACTGAACACGGTTGCCGATATTATCAACCCCATCACAGTACCGTAGCTTTGTCCCGCACCATCAAAAAAGGAAGTGACCACCTTTTCCGTTTTTCGTAGATTGCCAGTCACTAGGATACAAACGACAGTCCCGATCAACATAGCCTGCGGTACCTGTGTTTCTATTGCCGGCCACACGGTACGTCCACCAAAAAGGATCACTAAAGGCAAAAACGGTGCCATAGCAGGTAGCACTCTTGGGCGAAATCCTTCTTCAAACTGCAAGGCACGGTTATCCACCACTTTGCTGATATCTTTACGCCAAAATGCCGTTAGGGTAATTCCCACAACAGTCAGCCCGCACAACATAAAAAGTCTATTTGCGTTTTGTAAAACGACATCAACAGGGTTATCTAGGCCTGCTAGCTCACTGATGAAAACATTATGGCTGAGATCGGGGTTACCAAACGAAGCAAAAGTACCTATGACGACAGACGCCGCTGCCATTGCCGGTGCAACACCTGCGCGAATAGCAAATGGGATAAGTACCGCACCAACACTGGCTGTACAACCTGCCGCACTGGGGATAGCAACGTTGACGGCCATGGTGACAACCGTTACCGCTGGAACAAGAAAAACCCCCATCTTGGATAAAGGCTTAGAGAGTAAACCGACAAGGTGCTCATCACACCGAGTGGCACTGACAACCCCGGCAAACCCAATCCCCGAACAAATCGCCATTATCAGCGATCCCGTTGTCATTCGGCTGGCAAAGCTATCGAATGCCGACATTGGATCTAACGATACACAAGCCAATACGAGACCGCCGATGAGTAAAACCGTGCGTGGTTCATACTGTTTGATCAGGGCATATACTGTTACTGCGATGACAAGCAAGCCAATTATTTCTTGAATCAACATAAACGTCCTTATTTATATCTAGAGTTAATAATCCTTTCAACACCATATTTCCGGTGCTAGTTCCTGATCTGTCTATATGAGTCACGGTGACAGACTTAAATAAATAACTCGATGTTATAGCGCCAATTCATCCTGTATTGGCGTTAATGCTGCCTCCTTCATCATTTTGTAACTCCGTTATCCCATAAAAAGAGTAAGCATACCGTGTCCATTCATTGATAAATGGTTATTCAATTTTTGAGGCTCTCAATAACAAGTTCACTATCAAATATTGCAAGGAAATAGAAATAAGATAAAAGTGTAAACATATCAGGATCTTAACCGTTTAATATCATGACATTAGAATATGACATATAAATTTCAATATTTACCTGTCAAGCATAAAGTCGCCTTGACGACTTTATGCTTAAACCTATAAAAATAAATTTAGTTCATCATTTTTTCATTGTAGGCCGGAGTGCGTAGTATACCTTGCTGTTGCACTGGTGGCGGTGTCATCGATGCATCAAGTTGTGGTTCCACACGAGGTGAATAAGCCTGCTCATAAGAGTATGCTAAAGCAAGCAAAGTACCTTCATCAAACTCTCGCCCCAACATCTCTAACCCAACAGGCAGGGATGAACCAGAGCCTGAATCAACATAGCCGACTGGCATCGTCAAAGCAGGGAAGCCAGTAAATGGGCTCAAACGGTTAGCAGATCCCGATTCGGTAGGGTTTCCCCCCCAGTCTCCCGCAATTCCGCTAATAGTCGGGTAGATAAGCACATCATATCTCTGCCCTAGGTAATCGCCATTTTCATCCTTATTATCCAGCGCTCTCAAAACTCTATAACGCACGAAATCAGGCCTTTCATGTACGTTTTTCAAATAAACATCGTTGTTCCAACGATCTTGACCCATTTGAGAATAGAAGTCGAAACTACCTGCACTTGATGGAAGGTATTCACCACTGCTATATACTTCTTCGAAAGAGCTGTAATGGTTATCTATTGCTGAAGACCAACTTTTTAAGTACTCAGTTAAGCTGTATGAAAATTCATAACGAGACAAACTTACGTAATCTGTAAGTATGATATTCAGATCTGGGATCGCCACATCTTCAATTATTGCCCCTAGCTTTTCCATATTATCCAAAGCCGCATCCATCGCACTTTGAACGTTTTGGTTGTCGGTTGACTCTCCGCTACCAAATAGATCTCTGACCACTCCAATTCGAGCACCAGATAATGCCTGACTATCGAGGTAAGATTCATAGTCAACCGCCCCCGTCACCACCATATATTCGAATGGGTTGCCCATCAGCTCAGAGTCAACCGCAAACTCTTTTCGTTGACCACTGTATTGGCTTGTATCGTAGCCAGTCATAGCTTCAAGAAATGTTGCACAGTCAGAGACGGAACGACACATTGGGCCTGCTGTATCTTGAAACGGGGCCAACGGCATAATGCCATCTTGTGACAATAAACGCATTGATGGGCGTAAACCAATCAGACCTTGGACACTAGAAGGAACGCGAATGGATCCTCCAGTATCAGTACCTATACCAACCAATGCCAAACTTCCTGACACAGCAGTACCTGTGCCCGAAGAAGAACCACCCGGCCCCTTACCAAGATCGTACACATTACGAGGCACTCCTCCTAGCAAGCTTCCACCTCTATATCCAAAAGCATATTCATGGAGATTAGCTTTACTTAGAATAATGCCGCCAGCTTGGCGAATTTGTTCGACAATAAAGGCATCCGTCTCTGGTTGGTTATTAGCTAATGCACCACCCGTTGTTAGCATATCCGATGTATTGATGTTGTCTTTGACTGTCACTGGAATACAATGCAAAGAGCCAGTAATTCCAGTTTCACTAAAGTTCTCATCAAGCTTTTTGGCACGTTCCACTGCAGCCTCGTTGACGCTAATAATCGCATTGAGTTCAGGACCTTTGCGATCCATTGCGTTAATCCGTTCAACATAGGTATTAATAATTTGCTCACAGGTATGATTACCTGCTTTTAAAGCAGAATGAATATATGAAATCGAAGCTTCTTCTGGAGAAAAGTCAATTAAGTTTTTTTCATCGCTATTATTATTGCTTGATGATCCGTTACAACCTGTTAGTGCTAATATTACAAAAAGAGAAGAGGCTTTCAGTTTCATAAGTTTTCCCTATTACTTATACAATAATAAGTAAATTGCAAACCATATACCAACTGTAGATATTTTAAGAGCAAGAATAGAGAACAATGTAATCACTCACAAAAACCAGAAAATATCATATAAAATTCAATAAATTCAATAAATTAAAGAACGATATATCAATTATGAGACACTTTCCTTGTATGATAGAGCACTGAGGTAGTGCACTTGCACCATTTTAAAACACCTTTAATATCAATTAATTACTTTCAATCATCATGAGAGACAATAGTTTATTCCAGAAATGACTTTTCTCTCAAAACTCATTTCTGGACAGAAAAAGTGACGCCGAGGGTTTATTTATATCCTTCGGAAACCTTTTGGTACCCCAAAACACAATCAGGCACAGCTGAACGCAGTGCCTGAATGACTTTTCTTCTGCATAGCCTATTTATACCTATAGCTGTGCCCCCTTTTGTATCATTACATTTGTCATTAATGTGACGACTATCTGTCATATTCAGAGGCAGCATAAAGGCATATTCTAGAAATTTACTCAGCCTTATTTATTTTCTTCGGCAACATGCGCGTAAGAGTATTATCTTTTTGCACGAAGTGATGGTATAGTGCCGCGCCAGCATGAACCGCAATTAGGATCCAGAGCACCCAAGCACCACTTATGTCTTTGTGGAAAAAGTCCCATTTCTTTTCCCAGGTATCCCAGTCGGTATTGAACAATGCCAAAATCCACTGACCCAGCCAAGTCTCATTAAATGTGGGGATTTGGAAAATTCCGTAGTCAATTGAACCGCCAAACCCAAACCAACCTGAAATTGGCATTGCGAACATAAAGAAGTACAGTAGCCAATGCATCCAATGAGCACTTTTTTGTTGCCATTTTGGCATTGGTGGCATCTGAGGTTGAACATTGAAAAACCTCCACCACACACGCAAACAGGCCCATAGAAGTACGCTAAACCCTACTGCAGCATGAATATTCAGGCTCGGACGAAACAATGCATCGTCTTTATCCAAAAACCAAATTTTGTAATACACAATCACATACGCGGCAAGGAAACATAGAGCTATCAACCAATGAAACCATTTGGCAAAGCTACCATAAGTTGTAACTGTATTCTTAATCATATTTTCTCCTCAGGTATAACAGAAACTCTAGACGCGATGACCTACTCCCCGCTTTCTAATCCAGTCACTACATAAAGCCGATAAATTAATGGTAGTAAACGAAATAGCGAGTACACCAATAAAAAACAAATATTTAAACCATGAAAAAATCAGCTCTAATTGCAACATCATCACTATTATTCGGATGTAACGGTAGCTCTGACACACCATTACTTAAACCTATTGCTGGTGGGATCATAGTGTATGTTACTGGAAACGACAGTAAGACCGCCTACCTATCCAATGTTGATGGCTCGGTCAATTGACAACCCCGGCACCACAAGTGAACGACAGTCTGTGACTCGAATTCAACAAGGGTGGTAACAAGCTCAATTCGTCAATGCCCCAAAACTCATTTGGGGAAAAACCCTTCTCAGCACCCTTGTTTCATTTGATGAAATACGAATAAATTATCGTAATACCAATCTGGATTAGTAGTTGATCAAGTATTTATGTAGGTTGGCATAAGTCTAACTCGTTTAAATAAATGTACAGTATTGGCATTTATTCATAAAAAACGAGCTAGAGTACTTAACCCTAGCTCGTTAGTTTTATATATGTTGAGTGGTTACTCGGATAGTACTATCCACATAACACCAACGTCCATTTTAACAACCTTAACTTCTGATCCTGCAGAAATAGGAACTTTACTTTTCAGTTTCCATTCAATACCTGAATACCTATAAGTTGTTTCGCTATTTGGGTTTACATCTGATTCCAAGTAAAAGCTAAAATTAGAAAATTCAGTTTGTACAACTTTATGATCTGTTTTATTTTGAATTTTTTTCAATGGCCGGTAACTTAAGATCATAAGTACTGCAATAGTAATAGCCAAAGTAATGGGTAAATTAGTGGTTTGAACTAAGTCGGCTTGATGGGATAACCCAACCAATATCATTGATACACCACCAATAAGTAGCACGATAGTCGACATTCCTAGCAGCGCAACTTCAATAATAATTAGCGCAATGCCAGCAGCAATTAACCATTCAGCTATGTACTGTTCAAATCCCATTAATTACCTCTTATTCGTACTATAAGTTATTTACTTTTTCATTGCAGATAGAATGGTAGTCGCTTGGGCAACCAAAGACCCGGCTTCTGTCGAACTATCAGGTAGTAGCACAACTGATGATTCTTTAGCGATAGCGCGTTTTGCTTCAATAGCTTTTGTTGCAAGTTCCAACTCTACAGCTTTTTGCCCTGTTTCAGTTGCAGCGGCCTCACCGACAAGCCTCAGTGCTTCTGCCTGAGCGTTAGCTACTGCAATCAATGCTTGTGCCTCACCCTCTGCAGCAAGAACCTGTTCTTGTTTTTCGGCTTCCGCAGCTAAAACACGTGATTGCTTCTCGCCTTCAGCGACATTAATTTGGGCTTCTTTTTGACCGTTACTCTCAAGAATTTTAGCTCTTCTCTCGCGTTCCGCACGCATCTGACTTTCCATTGAGCTCATCACTGACTCAGGTGGTGTTATATTAGATAACTCGTAACGGAGAACAGTTACACCCCACGAAACAGTTGCTTCGTTTATCATGTTGACGATTTTGCTATTCAGTGCTTCACGACCTTCAAATGTCTGATCCAGCTCGATTTTACCGATCTCACTACGCATCGTTGTTTGGGCTAATTGTGTTACAGCAAAGACGTAATCCTCAACCCCATAGGTGGCTTTGTATGCATCTAAAACTCGAAAATATAAAATACCATCAACGATTAACTGGATGTTATCCTTTGTTATCGCAGATTGGCTTGGTACGTCGTAAGCCTGCTCCTTTAAACTCTGTTTAGCAGCAACAGCATCGATCATTGGTATTAGGAAATTCAATCCAGCCTCTTTTGTACCTTGGTACTTACCAAACCGCTCGACTATCCAAGCTTGATTTTGTGGCACAAATCTAACCGATCTAGATATAGTAATTACGACTAATGCAACGAGTGCCATTTGAATAATGAAGCTGATGTCCATAAATTGAAGCCTTTTGTAGTAATCAAATAGTGTTCATTTGGGGGCACTTTACACTATTTTAGTGTTATAAATATTAAATCATTGAGTAAAAAAGAAAAAAAATCTTTGGAAGTAACCAGAATGGAACGGAAATAGCATTTTTACTTATTGTATGTATATCTTGTAGCTGATGCCCTACCATACAACATCTTTTCTTTCGGTTTATCTTGTTCGAATAAATTATGCAACTAAAATCTTAGTAGCGAATTATACCTAGTTCAGATTATCAGCTTTAATAAGGAAAGTGGGAACGGCTTTGGGCTTTATCATTAATCTTAATACGCCACTCAACCACGCTCAAGAGGTCAATCAAAAGGTAGAAAAGCACAAACCTTGCAAAATTTCACTGCATCCCCCAATGATTTATTATCAGAGGTAGCCAGCCAGTAAATATTTCCTAACTAATTCAGCTCTTCCAACACTCTAATTTGTTCATATTGCCTATCATTACACTGCTGATCTTTTGAGCAATACCAAATCGCATTCAGGCCTGCAGCAATTGCTGGCTGTATGTCATTTTCTAAGCTGTCGCCAACCATCGTAATATCATGAGGTTCAACATCTAGTTCCAGTACAATACGATGAAAATACTCTGGGTTACCTTTGGCAATCCCCATATTGGTCTTACAGAAATAACCACTAATAAACTTGGCAAGCCCAGCACGTTGAAATGCCAACTTAATATCTTCTGTCGATGAGTCATCGGCATTCGTCGCAATATAAATGGGAGTATTTGCAGATAACCGTCGCAAGGCTTCAAGTGCTCCCGGTACCGCCTGAACCTCAGGCCAGTGGCACATCTTGCCCTGATATTGTGGAAAGTCGACCATCAAGGTGTCTCCCCAATCAAATAGGTATATTCTTGTCATGTAGAGTCCTTTCATTATGATTTATTTCTGAAACTGAGTGTAAGCTAATGAATATTCAAGAAGAAAATGATTTTAGCGCTACTAACGCTTCATCCGCTTTCTCACTCTGAACAAACACGTGATCGTGGTAATACGCTGCGATCACATTGGCACTGATCCCTTGCTCCGCGAGTTTACTGGCAATGGCTGCCGTTAACCCAACAGCTTCAAGGCTAGAGTGAACGGTTAACGTAATCATCCTAAATGTTGCTTCATAAGCCAGATTGCCCCTATCAGCATTATCCTTACTGAGTACTAGAGTTAACCCCTCTGACTCGGAAAAAGTAGCAATCGGTGACAACCCCACATATTTATCTAACTCACCATCCACGGTACAAAAAACATATTCCCCAGCTTTCAGTTCAGGAGCCATCGATTTCAATAACTCTTGTAGATCAGTAATACCAGCCATATTTCTTCCTCATTGAACTCTCAGTTTTACCGTTTTTTTTAACCACGTTTCTTGAGTGATTTGGTACAAACAATGACGCTGAAGGCTATGCCCTTGCGGTAGCTTCGGGTGATTAAAATCTTGCCCAATATTTACCATACCGATTTTGTCCATAACCCGTTGAGAGGGCGTATTAGGTAAAGCGGTAAACGCATAAACACTCGGTACCCGCAATTGCTCAAACGCATATTGCAGCGCCTTTCTTGCCGCTTCAGGTGCATAACCTTTGCCCCAGTGCACTTTAGCCAGCCGCCAACCAATTTCGACAAACGGCGCATTGGGAATACCCGAGTGCAGATCTTGGCTGTGTAAGCCAACAAAGCCAATAAACTTTCCAGTTGATTTCAATTCAGCGGCCCAGAAACCCCACCCTCTTTCAGCAATAAGCTGGGTGATCCTAGCCGCTTGGGCATCACTTTCTTGCTGAGATAAAACGGCAGGGAAGTACTGCATCACAGTGGGGTCAGCATTCAGGTTAGCATAATCTGGATAGTCGTCTCTTTTCCACTGCCTAAGTATCAGCCTGTCTGTTTCTAACGGATACGCCATCTATCGTCGACTTCCTTTTACTACTGTTAATCTTTAACTCAGTATAAGCATATCAGCCCACTTATAAGAGCTTAACAAGTCGGTACAATTCCACATCAAGTCGAGCCATTACAATAAACCGCAGTCGTCAATGCTTCTAGAAAGCACACTCTGTAGTTGGGTATCACGCCATCGACTCTAACGACCTAACGTTGAATCGCTAACCTTTCCCGATCGGATTTTTTCAATTTAGCGACCACAAGTTCATAAGATCGGTCAATCAAGCCTTTCAACATTCCATCTTCAATTTCATCTGTCACCGACACCGTTACCCAATGTTTTTTGTTCATATGGTATCCGGGGCGAATAGCGGTAAACATCGAAGTAAGTGCCTCATTATCTGCCGGCGCCCCTTTAAGGTTAATGTCGACAACTCCATCGTTCACCGATAGCAACGCAAACATCTTGCCCAGTACTTTGAATACCATGACGTCAGCGCCAAATGGGTAATCCAACTCGACTTCAGGTAACGTCATGAGGAAGTCAGTAATCTCTTGTTTGTTCATAGCTACCCCGGATAAATGAGTTCAGCGGTCGGTGCGGATTGCGATCGGGTGATCTGGGTTTAATTGAAGAAGATCCCACATGTTACCGTAGAGATCCTCGAAGACTGCGACTGTGCCATAGTCTTGCTCTTTCGGCTCACGGACAAATTTAATACCGTCAGCAACCATACGATTATAATCGCACCAAAAGTCATCAGTATTTAAAAATAGGAAGACTCTCCCTCCTGTTTGGTTACCAATAAAGTCTAACTGTTCAGGCTTCGATGCTCTTGCCAACAGCAAACTCGCACCATTGGAATTTGGCGGTGCAACCACCACCCAGCGTTTGTCCTGCTCTGGCTGGTAGGTATCTTCAACAAGCTCAAATTTCAGCTTATTGACATAAAAATCAATCGCTTCATCATAGTCTTTAACCACAAGGGCAATGTTTACAATGCTCTGTTTCACTCTGTTTTCCTACCACGCTATTAGGCACTATTTTATCGTACTAACTTATATTAACTTTCATCTGCGTTGAAGGCGCATTATCGACAAAATATGTCCACACATGATCATATACTTGTCTCTGCCCAGGAAATGGTACCAAGGCCTTAGCTTCATCAAGACCAACCCAGCGATACTCGGTATGCTCTTCATTCAACGTTATGGGCTGATTCGGTGGACATAGCACCACAAATACCGGAATGATCTGAATGACATTGACATTAGCCTCAAAGAACTGCTCAAGAAACTGGGCATTGTAGAGCTCAGACACCGTGATTTGTGTTTCCTCAAAGCACTCGCGCACTATCGCCTGCCACCCTTTTTCCTGCCCTTCGATAGAGCCAGCAACATGGCACCAATATCCCCCCTTTACGCGCTTCATCAGCAGCATTTTCATTTCGCCATCGATTTCAGACAAAGCGACGCCTGAAACAATCGAGGTATTTATCGGGATCTTTTGAGTTGTCATGTATTACAGCCTAATTAGACGATCGATAGGCAACAGGCTCATCGCCCTCTTTTTGATCATCGGCTGTTAGCTCAATAGCCCCGCACAAACATTTTCCTTTCATGCTTATCTCCTTCACTTTCGAACAGCAAAAACTATTTTAAGTTTATGTTAGTGTGACAGGTGACTGCGTTATTTTCTGTGACTGATGAAAACCCTAAGCAAAAAAAAGCCCTCACCAAATGGCAAGGGCTTAGTCATTCTATTCCGCGATTGAATTAATCTTTATTCTGACGCTTGTTTTTAGGTACGTAATTCAAAATTGAAATCGGAACGGGTTTTCTAGGTTCAAAGCCTTCAACTTCACGTCGCTCAATCAAGTGCCCCAAACGGCTCTCAATCATACACAGGTTCTTGAAGTTGTCTTTTGACACAAACGAGATCGCTTCGCCTGAAGCGTCAGCACGACCAGTACGGCCAATACGGTGGACATATTCGTCAGCTGGGAATGGCAAATCATAGTTCACCACCCGTGGTAACTCTTCAATATCAATACCACGTGCACCCACACCCGTTGCGATAAGGTATTTAATCTTACCAGCTTTGAAATCTTCAAGTAGTTGTACACGAATCGCTTGGCTACGACCACTGTGGAATGCTTCAGCAGCAATGCCTCGCTTCTCCAGCTGAGAAACCAGTTTTGCAGCACCGTGCTTGGTCTCAATGAAGATCAACGCCTGATCCCACTGGTTTTCATTGATCAAGTGGCTAAGCAGCGCAGACTTCTTATCTTTATCGACTGTGATTAACCACTGCTCGATATTAGATTTAGACGCTTCATTCGCCGCGATACTGATCTCATGTGGGTTTTCGACCACCGATTTTGCCAAGTCACGTACTTTCTTGGAAAGCGTCGCTGAGAACAGCAAGAATTGCAGTTCCTCAGGCAGGCGATCAATAATTTTATTGATGTCTTCGATGAAGCCCATATCCAGCATACGGTCAGCTTCATCAAGCACTAACGTTTCCACTTCTTCAAAGTGAACAGCACGCTGACCATACATATCAAGCAAACGACCCGGTGTCGCAACCAATACATCAACACCATCAATCAGGCTTTGCTTTTGCTGCTTCTCATCCACACCACCATACATCGCCAGCGACGTTAGGCCTAAATGCTTAGAATACAGGGTGATTTTCTCTTCAACCTGGATAGCCAATTCACGGGTAGGTACAAGTATCAGTGCGCGAATACGTTTTTTACGTTGCGTCTTTCCTTGGCTTAATTTTTCAAGGATAGGCAATACGAAGCCCGCAGTTTTACCTGTACCCGTTTGCGCCGCTGCAATTAGGTTTTTACCCTGCAAAATAACAGGGATAGCCTTGGTCTGGATCGTTGTTGGCTTGCTGTAGCCCAGTTCATTAACCGCTTGGGTTAATGACTCGCTGAGCCCAAGTTTAGAGAATGGCATGAATCGCCTCTAATTGTACATTAACTAAATATGGTAGAGCCGCCTCTACATGAAGCGCGGGAGTTTACCACGAACACCGTAACCAAGAGACAACTTTCCGTCATAGCCTAGGGTATTTTATAATAAAAAGCACAGTGGGCTCAGGAAGCTATTAGCTCGATCTGAGCAGATTACATAAAGCTCACCTTTGGGTTTCGCTGTTCATTCAACATATTCATGCCAAAGGTTTCTTGGTAGATCTGCATGAAGTCTGCGCGTATTTGCTGCTCAAGGTGAGTCGCCATTTCTGTCGGACAGAACAACATGACATGCACGACCTGCTCACCGGTTGGTGTCGTGCTGATATGGATATGCGGATCCGGGCCAGGAAGATCGACACCAGCGTGTTTTTCAATTACCCCGTTATAACGCCTGGCAACATCGATAAACTCCTCGCAGTGAATTTCAATCTGTTCAATTACCTCAGGTACCATCACGAAAAGATTAACGAACTCTTTAACCGTAATACTGAAGCTGTGATACACATACCGCTTCATAAAGTTTAGGTTCTTTACTGGGTAGGTAAAAAACATGCTGTTTGGTAGGGTCGCCGTTTTCCCCGTAAAGTGATACTGACCATGATGAAGATCGATTTCTTGAATCACGGTTGCCATCATATTGTGTTCGATCACTTCACCACACAGCGAGCCCACTTCAATCCAGTCCCCGATCCTGAACGATCGTGCACTGGCTCGTTGAATTGATCCAGTAAAGCAAAGGATGATCTCTTTGGATGCAACCACTATCGCAACCGCAATAGCTGTCACAGATAGAGCAAATTCGCTGATTTCAGATTGCCAAAGCATGAATAACACAACCACCATCAAGATGAAGGTGCCGTTTTTTGTCCGTGACATCCACTTACGCTGATGCTCAGAAACAAACGCAATGTCTCCGCGTATTTGCTTCAAGACTAACCGTCTGAACATCAAAACGAATGCGATGATCAGTAGGCTGAGCAACATTTTATTTTCTATAAAGAAATCAATAACCGACAACAACTTCTCTGGCATGAGCGCCTCTTTTCGCACCTATTTATCAATTCATATCAATCTGGGTAAGTAATTGATCTTTTCATTACGCAGTAATGACTGATCAACTTCTGGTATTGGTCG
Source organism: Photobacterium sp. DNB23_23_1 (assembly GCF_052873815.1). Lineage (NCBI taxonomy): Bacteria > Pseudomonadati > Pseudomonadota > Gammaproteobacteria > Vibrionales > Vibrionaceae > Photobacterium > Photobacterium sp. DNB23_23_1. The sequence continues at coordinate 82,175 of NZ_JBNNXT010000014.1, forward strand.
GTATTATAAGTAGTTCGTTCGATAAACTCCCATAGTTTTAATACAAAATCTAGATCTAGCAAGCCCCATAGGTTCAATCAACGACGGGTATCAAATTCGCCTCCAGAAATACGCAGTCTGAAGGACACTGGTAGCGAAAATTTTCACACTAAGGCTGGAGTTGATAGAAGCGCAGGCAGGCCAATACCGGTCCCCGAGAATTGGACGGTTTTCAGCGCTTCACTGATCAAACTCGTGTTGGCATATCCCGAAGAAGGCCGCAGGGTCCCCCTGGGTACTCTATAGAGAGATTGGAACGAAAAAAGGGCCTGTTGGCCCTTTTTTAAATTTTGAAGTCAAAACGAGTTTCTTTCGTTTGATATAAGATGACCTCTTCTCTTTGCTCTTCAGGGTTAGCAATTTGAATATTATCAAATGTTTCTGGATGATCATCCGCAGCATTACATGTGAAAGCAGCGGTATATTCACCAGCAGGAATAAACCCAAAACCATATTCCAATTGGTTAGTTTCATCATTCCATACAACAGGGGCTGAACTATATGGAGCTACATAACCATCTGGTAAATATTCAGAATCTGCATTATCACTCAGTTGCTTACCCCATAAGCCATGATTTTGATACAAATAAACAAAACCATCATTAATCAAGCAAAGATCGCCATCATATAGATTGAGGTCGACACTACCCCACAGCGAAGAAGCCGCATCATTATCAACAATTTTAACGCCATTAGGTTTCAGATGATAACCTTTGCCACTTCCACCACGTTCAACCAATGCTTGCCGAAGATCAAATTCAAGTGTAAAGCTTTGGACTGCCTGAGTTGAAACATCAAAACCACCGAGTTTCAACTTTGAGCTTGGTACGCCAAGATTTTCCTTTCCGCCACCGGATTCAACAACCCAACTATATGATGCAGACTCATCGCTAAGGATGTGCAAAATCATGCTTTTGTATTGACCAACAGGAATCTCTTCATCTGTCACAATCAATGCAGAATCTTTTCCTTGGTAATCAAGTAAATCAATCCCTTGATAACCATAGCCATCATCATCCTCATCCACTTCGATAATATATCTATTGCCATTTTCATGCTGAAGCTCGATTTTATCGAAGGCCACCATCACTTCAGACATAGTATCAACGGGTGCATCAGATACGCTAAAAGAGACTTTGGCATACTGGGTAGAATCGTTACTGCTGTCACTTCCACACGCAGAAAGCAAGGTCGCCACTGCTAGTACAGGTAAGGTTTTAAAAATTGACATGATGTTCTCCATTTCTGGAGGCGATTCTATGCGTCAGCAACTATCAACTCAATAAACCAACGCTGAATTGACAATTAACTGACAAAACAATTTGAACGTTTTCATTATAAATGATCAAAATATTTAACCCTTATAATTGAAATACAAACATCATAATAAAAAATCACGCTTCAATGTATAAATACTTAGACCCCCTACCTTCTACTAGCGTCAAAATGTCTTCGATATTGGGATTTTGATAAAAGCATCAGGCAGTTGGCCAGCCCGAATATTAACTTGCACAGAGGGGTACAATAATTTAGGCACATTTAACTGTTTATCACGCTCAGAGCGAAACTGAACAAACTCACTTTCTAGGGTCTCTCCCTTTATGTGGATATTATCTTGTTTACTCTCGGCAACCGTCGTTTGATACTTCAATTCCCGGCCACCAGGTTGGTAATCATGGCAAACCCACAATCGAGTTGAGTCAGGAAGCGCATAAATTCGCTGAATACTCTCGAACAATTGCTTCGCATCTCCTCCCGGAAAATCACAGCGTGCGGAACCAAAATCAGGCATAAATAAGGTATCACCAATAAACGCATTTTGATTCACAAGATAAGTGACACTGTCACTGGTATGCCCTGGCGTTTCGATAACAGCAGCTGTTAACATACCAATAGAAAATTCTTCTTTGTCCTGAAATAGGTGATCAAAGCGAGTGCGAGAGTGATCGCCGTCAGCCTTGTCGTCCTCCATCTCAAGTATTGATTCAAAGGTAGCTTGTACATCATCAATATGATGCCCCGCAGCAATCTTTCCACCTAACTTAGATTTTATGTAACTGGCTGCCGTTAAGTGATCGGCATGGGCATGAGTCTCTAAGATCCAGTCGAGACTAAGTTGGTTTGACCTTATAAAATCAATAATTTGGTCGGCAAACCCTGTACTCACCACACCAGAGGATAAATCAAAATCTAAAGCGCTATCAATCACCGCGCAGTGCCCACCCGCCCTGTCATAAACGACATAACTTAATGTTGATGTTGGATTATGAAAAAAGGCCTCAATAGTCGCTGTCATCATCTACCTCCCAATCAATGAGTGTAATTCGTGTCAACAAACCTAGTCACTACACAGTCTATTTTAGTTAGGTTTTAAGACTTACCGTTTAATAGCGCACTGCATGATGTATTCATTGCCTTCCACAACGACGGCGTTTACTGTATACCCACAAATGATCCTGCTTAAGCCCTAATAAATGAAAACGATCTATCAGCCACTTTTTGATAACGACAATCCACCCGCAGAGATTTTTTTTGGCCATGAAGTGTTTTTGCCCAACACGACCACCCCAAACCACAACCACCCATGGGGGCAACTACAAATCATCAATGGTGGTATCTTAGAACTTAGGGCTGAGAATAAACGCTTTCTATCACCTTCACAGTATGCGGTATGGGTTCCTGCGGGGATTGAGCACGAGAGCTTTATGCGACGCAGCCTGAATTATTGCTCGATGAATATCACTCATCCGCTGGCTTCTCCACTTCCAGATTACCCATGCTTACTGGAAGTCAGTCCGATCATGGAAGCGATCATCAACGATCTGAAAGCCCGCCAGCTCACCGTCGCGAAGTCCGATCAAGATAAAAGGCTCATCAACGTTCTACTCGACCAAGTGTATCAAGCTGAAGAGCACGAGCAGTTTCTCCCGACAAGTAACCACAAACTCCTAAAGCCTATCCTTAATGAACTAGAGCGCCAACCGATGTCAGAAAAGACATTGAAGGACTGGGCTCAAGTTCTTCATACCACAGAACGAACATTGGCCAGACACTGCCAAGACAAGCTAGGGATGAGTTTTACTGAATGGCGACAGAGAAGGAAGTTTTTATTTTCTTTGCATTTGCTGAGAAAGGGCTCATCTGTCAAAGAGATCGCATTGACGTTAGGTTACCACCAAGCTTCACCATTTATCACATTATTCAAGCGCCACGCACAATGCACGCCAGAGCAATACCGACAACGCTTTTTTGCCGTTAAAGAATAGTACCCAAGACACTTCAAAAGGCTGTAGGGATAAAATTCCTGGGGACTTGTAAGAATCTCTCTTCCGTGCGGTCTTTATATCTGAAGCGCATTGGAGGGGTTAATGAAACAGCTTATTGCTTTTCTTTTATACGGACTTATCTTCACTCTACCGTTAAGCATGCAGGCAGCATCGCTTAACGGCTTTAATTTATCTAACTCATCTGTTCCCACAGAAGAGATTATGTCTGGCGGGCCGGGGAAGGACGGGATTCCAGCTATTCTCCGCCCCCATTTTGTCTCAGCCAAACAAGCCCGTTTCATGTCATCAAAAGACCCTATACTTGGCATTGAGATCAACGGGAAATACCGTGCTTATCCTATTAAGATCCTTAACTGGCATGAAGTCGTGAATGATCAAATAGATGAAAAACGGTTTATTGTCAGTTATTGCCCGCTCTGTGGCTCGGGAATGGCGTTTTCAGCCACACTTAATGGCCAGCACCTAACATTTGGCGTGTCAGGCTTACTCTATAATTCTGACGTTCTCCTGTATGACCATCAAACTGATTCATTGTGGTCACAAATCAAAGGAATGGCGGTGTCCGGCCAGTCCGTTGGAAAACACTTAACCCAGTACCCTCTCACCTTGACCCGTTGGGGAAAATGGCAGCAACTGCACCCTGGCACAGACGTGTTATCGACAAATACAGGTTATCAACGCGACTACCAACGCGATCCCTATGCCGGTTACAGCCGCTCACCGCGCCTTTACTTCCCTGTTGCAAATCAAGCACCCTCCATCTACGGTTCAAAGGAAACCGTGATGGGATACAAAGGAAAAAACGGAGTCATTGCTTTTCCGTTTGCAGAACTTAAGAAGCAAGGAAAAGCCAAATTCACCTATCGCTTTAAAGAGCAAATGCTCACCATTCACTGGGATGTTCACAATCTATCCGCTCATATAACAGACAGCCAAGGGCAGAATCTCCCCAGTACCTTGCTATATTGGTTCGCTTGGTATGCTTTTTACCCTGAAACTGAAGTATTTAATACTAATCTAGATAAGTAGTTGATCAAATATTTGCACTGGAAAAATCCTTGTTATCAAGGCAAATATTTATGTAGATTGGTATAAATCATTACGATAAAAAACAAGCCAGCATACATGCTGGCTTGATCATTTAGGTCAGATGACTCATCGACTTTAAGTGTAACCGCCTTTCATTAAACATTCTCATCCAAAACAGTTGAATCATCCTGCTGGGAGCCTGATGTGTCATTGTCATACGATGAACTATCATCCATCACATCAACACCTTGGTTACTATTATCCCCCTGAGTCCAATCGCCATTTTGTCCTTGCTCATCTTGCATCTCTGGTTGGTTGGCATTTTTGCCCTGACTGGCTTGCATCGCATGCTCGTCATCAACATCAATCGTCACTGTTGCCGATGCCCCTTCAACAGCCGCCCCCAGATCGGTTTGCCCCTCAAACTGAATAGTCGCCTCACCTTCAAACTCATCTGATAACTTCATCAGAAGCGGCTTGGATAGATTACCACTAACCGTATAGGAACCATCACTGTTCAGTAATGCATTGGCAATAGTTGCCCCATCAGGAAGTTCACTGATTTCGACCTGAGTCACATCAGGGTTTTCTGCCACATCATCAGGGATTTCTAAATGCACATTATTGCCCGGCGCTGCGGTTAGATCACTTTCACCTCCAGCATCATCACTGTCCGAACTGTCATTGCTATCTGAAGCGTCTTCATTAATCGTAGTTTGAGTATCAACATTCTGTTGTGAGTCAACATCAGGCTGTGCCGACTCAAGACTCGCTTCTTGGTCTTGGTACTCATTAACATCAAGAGTGATTTGATGAACAGAAGTTGCATCCCCGTCAGTTGATGTGACTTCAAGTGGCAATTGGCCGGTAAAGTCATCATCACTCCAGAAAACCCACCAACCATCACCATTTTCTACTACCGTACCTTGTTCACCATGGTAATCAACGCCAGTGATTGTCGATTCATCACCTAAATTCAAGGCTGCTAATAAATCAGCTTGTGTCAGCTCCAGTGAGCCCATTTCATCGAGCACGAAATCAGAGGCTTCCGGTTCAGCAACATCAACATTGAAGTGTGTTTGAATACTGTTTTCACCATCTGTCGCAACATAGGCAATTTGAGTCTGCCCGACGAATCCTTGTGCTGGTGAGAAAGTATACTGCCCCTCACTATTAGTTTCCAACACACCTTGTCCACCAACCAATTGAACAGATTCAATGGTTAGCTCGTCATTATCAGCATCAGTTAGCTGAGCAAGCATATCGGCATCGGTGAAGGTCAAATCATTGCCAGAACCAAGCTCGGTAGTCACAATGGCATCAACCGTGGGTGCAGAGTTGACATCATTTTCACCCGCATCTGCAGCAACAACAGCAATGCTACTTTGCACATCGACCAAGCTACCGTTTTGCTCCACCTGATAAGCAAAGTCAACCTGCCCTTCAAAGCTCTCGGCTGGGGTAAATGACCATGTTCCATCGCCATTATCAACCAACTCGCCTTGGGTGCGATCAATCAAATGGACACCTTGAACTTCATCACCATCAGCAGCTTCTAATCCCTCTGCCATGCCTAACAAGTCATCCATTGTCAGCACGAGGGTTTCACCCTGAGTAGCATCAAAGTCAGCATAGGCTTCTGTTGACTCAGGCAACGCATTGGATGACTCATCGCCATAGTCTGCTGTAGTCGCAGAAACAGTAATGAAGAAACTGCCGGTAAAATCAGCTGGCGGTGTGAGTGACAAGTCATCGAAACTCCAGGTTGTCACATCAACGACCTGACCGGGCTCGGTGATCGTAATGGTGTTCTCACCATCACTTACGACAAAGCCGACAGGGAAGCCAGTAATTACTAGGTGACTCAATTGCTCGGAAGCATCGAGCATATCAACATTCAAACCAAGCAATCCGGTAGTATCTTCATCGAAGACTAGTGGCCCCTCATGATCTGTGGTGATCACAGCCCCATCGGCGACCGGGCGGATATAGATAGGCATATCCAAAACCGTTGTCGCACCACTAGGATCGCTCACTTCGACCTGCAGCTCAGCGATACCGGAATAATCATCAGATGGCGTATAGGTCCAGCTTCCGTCCTCGTTTTCTTCAACCTCGCCGGCATCTTCACCGTCAACGGTAATAACGCGGGAGACAACCAGATCATCACCATCAACATCGCCGAACAAGTCCAGCATATCTTCTGCTCTGAAAGTGAAGCCACCGTCTTCGTATGTCGTTAGGTGGGCATTACCGCCATTAAAAGGTGCATCGTTGACAGGCATAACGTCAACCTTGAGGGCACCATCTACGATGTTTTCACCATCTGAAATTGAATAATCCAGCTCTATCAAGCCATTAAAATCAGGCGGTGTGATCAAGTGATACATACCGTCTTGCTGCAGTTGCAAATTACCATTTGGCGGCTGCTTCAATGACAAACTTTCGAGCGTAAGGTCATCGCCATCGGCATCAGTCGCTTGACTTAATATGAACGCAGGGTCAATTTCCAGCACCTGATCTTCATCAACACCCAATTTCAGCGTTGGTGCAACGGGCAAATCTTCAACTGGCTTAACATCAACAGCAACCGTCGCCGTATCAAATGAACCATTGCCATCGGTGACCGTGTAGGTAAAGGACGCAGGGCCGTTGTAATCAGCATCAGGGGTGAAAACGACGTTGCCGTCTTCATCCAATTCGACAGTGCCGTGTGTATCCTCTGTTGCCTCAACGGCAGTAATAGACAATATATCGCCGTCAGCATCTGTATCATTGGCGAGTAAATCTGTTGGATTGATAACTAGCTGTCCATCTTCATCAACCTCGATCGCACGACTTGTAATGCCCTCTTGTACCTCTACCAGCTGCTCGGTGACATCCATTGCCTGATCGGCAGTACTGTGGTTTAGATCCAGAGAAAGCGTATTAGCTATCTCGCTACCATCACCTTGTATGGTGGTCATCTGAATGTCTTCAGACATGGTACGGGAAACAGTCATGTTCTGGACAACGTATGTCCCGCTTCCGCCTTCTGTACCCAGAGTAAAATGATGGACCGGCACATCAGTGGTAAAAGCATAGGTATCTTGTAATTCACCGGAATCACGATATCCGCCTTGGGCGTCAATCAAATTGCCTTCTGCATCGTACGCTTTGATGATAACTTCAGTCGCTTTACTACTGTTCTCATCAAAATAACCGCCAAGCCCATCGAGCTGGAAGGTGATTTGGTTTACATCTTCCCCTTCAACGGTAACGGTCAGTATTTCATCATTGCTAAGGCCATTACGGCTATCATTGCCAATACCCGCACCCACCGACGTTCCAGCGCCATTCCATGCCTCAAGTTCTCCAGAGCTAACCTGAGTGGTGATCGTCACACCATCTTCCTGAAAAACAGCGCTATCACCATTTACCACTCCCCAATCTTCGACGTTGGCAGTGCCATCAAAGACGGTGGTCGAGGCATCGTTATCAAAACTCCCCACCCGTATATCACGAGTGCCTGACTGCACTTCATCGGTATCAGGTACGTACTGTACTTGAGCATCAGCAGGGTATTCTTGGCCAACGACCATATCTTCCCACTCACCCTCAGCATTAATACACTGCACCGAACCATGTTCTGGTGCAGCATCAAGGCGGATCTGCGGTGCTTGCGCGGACATGCTGCTGTCATCCGCTGCAACAACCTCGTCATTAACCGCATTGATAGTTAGATCCAAACCAGTCGAGACGGTCTCTAAGCCATCAGTAACATCAAAGGTTAGGTTGAGTTCACCATTGAAATTCTCATCAGGCGTGATGGTGTAGGAGCCATCATCGTTTCTTTCTACAACGCCCGCCCCCTCTAGCTGAAGGTTTTCCGCCGTCAGTTTGTCACCGTCAACATCGGTGGCATTGGCCAATAGCTGATCTTGACTCAGTGTGATGGTGCCATCTTCATCAATGGTATAACTGAGGTTTTCGCTCACTACAGGTCCATCATTCACGGCTGCAACCTGTAGTGTTGCCCCTGAAGCGACCTGACTGCCTTCCCCGTCGGTCACATTGAAACTCATCGCCAAGTCACCGTTAACATCTTGATCTGGCGTCACTAGATAGGACTTCTCGCCAGTTTCAGGATCCACCACGGTAGTAAAAGTTGCATTGGTAATATTGAGGTTCACCACCGACAAATCATCGCCATCAACATCACTGGCATTAGCTAACAACGCCGCTTCGGTGATCACTATCTGGGTATCTTCGTCAGTGTTAAATTGCAGCGGACTCGATTCATCAATAACAACCGGATCATTCACCGGCACCACTGTGAAGTCGAGCGTCGCCGTGGTCGAGGCTGTTTCAGGCGTATCATCATCCGCGGTACTGTCTTCAAGTGACGTTGCCGTTACATTCAGTGACACTGGTCCATGGAAGTTTTCACCCCCTTGGAAAGATAACTGGCCGACATCCCAGCCACTGATATCCACGCTGTTGTTGTCATCATCGGCAATAAATATCTTATCGCCATCCGTTAATATCGCACCTTCAGGTAAGCCATCGACGACCAGCGAAGCCAATGATTCAGAGCCGTCGGTATCACTGAGTGCCGCTTCGATATTGAGCGGAGTGGGTTGATCTTCTGCAACCTCTTTGACCACAGTTATGGCATCAAGAACTCCACCCAGGCTGTTGTCATCTGGGGAGTCAAACTCCAACTTGGGATTATCAGTGGTTGCCGTAAATTGGTAGCTATGGTGATTCCAACCAATATCCTCTGGCGCCAAGGAATCTATCAGCTGACCTTCGAAGTAGATATCGACTTGTGAATCTTCGCCCTCGGCGTTTTTACGTGCCGACATATCAAATTCCAATGTCACCACATCGCCAGCTTTAACATCCAGATTGGTATAGAGGTTGGATTCATCACCAGTGTTGGCTTCAAGCTCAATCACCCCACCGCGGTTGTCACCCACACCATAAACAGTGTCTTGGTGGATTTCGATATGATTGTTGGCGTTATCCGTAAACCAACCGGTCAAGGCTGTATCTTGCCCAACACCGTAATCAATCAAGCTCATGTCGGCCAGTGACACGGTTAATGAAGGCTCATCGGCTTCTGGCGTAATAGTCACCGGCGCGGTAAATACGGCATCCACCTTGGTATCGTTGACAGTGATTTTCAGTGCAGCATCACCACTGTAGTCAGCGTCTGGGGTGTAGGTCCAGTCACCGGTTTCTTCATCACGGCTCACCGTGCCGTTACCTTCAACGCTGATATCACTAATGCTCAACACATCGTTATCGACATCAGTAACATTGGCGAGCAATGAGGCTTCAGAAAGAGTAATCGAACCGTCTTCAGCGATGGTGTAAGACGTCTCAGCAAACACCGGCACATCATTGACAGCTCCAATATCTAGCGTTCCAGATGCAGGTGTAATCGCCCCATCACAATCATCGACTTCAAAACTAAACGGCACATCACCATTCAAATTATCTTTTGGTGTGAAAGTATATGTACCGTCTTTATTGTCTATAAGGCTCCCATACTCAGGCTCGATTTGAAGGTTTATCGCCAAGAAATTAGCACTATCAACATCTGATACATTTTGCAGCAGCATAGCCTGGGTGAAAGTAATGGCAGTATCTTCAGTGCCATCGATATCGGTTTCGCCAACCACGGCAGCATCATTGACCGCAAGCACATCCACCGTCACAGTGGCCGTATCAAAGGTATCGTGACCATCCGTTACGGTATAAGTGAAGGAGGCTGGGCCGTTATAATCAGCATCAGGTGTAAACACCACATTGCCGTTTTCATCCAGCTCGACCGTGCCGTGAGTATCATCTGTCGCTTCAACACCAGTAATGGTCAACTCGTCACCATCGACATCGGTATCATTAGCCAATAAATCGGACGGGCTGATAATCAGCTGACCATCTTCTTCAACTTCAATCGCACTAGGCTCTACATCAGCACCGAAGGTCGCAATGCTTGGCGCATCGCTACCAGGAAGACTACTGTCATCTTCCGCTACCACGGCATCATTGACAGGGTCGACCGTCAATTCCATCTGGGTTGGCGTAGTGAATTCACCGTCGGTGATATCAAAAGAAAGAATGATATCCCCATGAAAGTCCTGCGGCGGCGTAATATCGAAAGTACCATTCCCATTATCGACAATTTCTACACCTGGGTGGGTGGTTGTTACGTTCTGGGCAACCATTGCATCCCCATCAGCATCCGATGCATTAGCAAGCAACGCATCCTGAGTAATGGTGATGGTGGTATCTTCATCTGTCGAAGCACTAGCAGGCCCTGTCACCTCAGGTGCAAACTCCCTCGCATCCACATGGATAGTTTGCGCCGTCGAAGCCGAATCATCATTTGAAATTTCTGTTGCTGTTGCTTCAACGACCAGATCAAACTCATCATTGAAGTCTTCTGGCAACTGCAACTGGATAGTCTCTTCCAAAGCAACGGTTGGCAACACAATCGGGGTTTCACCATCGGAGAGTATTTCACCACGGAAAATAGTGCTGTTTTCTTCCCCCATATCAATAGTGAACATGAAGTCATCGTAATCACGATCACCGCCACCTAACCAGTCTTCAATACCGTAGACAATTTGTCCATCATCATTCAGAGTGGTATGCGTATGTTGGAAATTATCCTGATTGAGGTTTTCACTACTACCACCATGGAAGATAGCATCACCAAACTGGCTGCGAATCACGGTTTCTGAACCATCATCGCCAGCAAAAACTAACTGCGGATCGGTTGATGACATAGTAGCAGGGTTACCATCTTGGTCACGGAACTCAAAATGCCCCTCTCCGAGATTATCAAAGTCATTTTTGTTGAAGCCGTTCGGAATAACAAAAATATTAAAGCTGTCACCTTGATCTAGTTCAAAACTGAACGATGACTCGCCAGGCAACAAATCACCACCACCTTTCACCTGAGAGGCATTGTCATACACCAATTCAACATCAGAGATATTGCCGTCTTCATCGACACGATAATACCCCACTGAGTTTTTGAAGCCTGCCCCCTCTCCAGCGAAGGTTACCGTCACTTCGGTATCGACATAACTGGTCAATCCATTGTCTTGCGAATCTAAAACGGCTTGACCGTCATACCTCAGCACACCACCTTCAGGGACGCCATCAATAGTTACACTGAGCGTTTCAGACAAATCCTGATCAGTTAAGTTAGCGGCAATATTTAGCTCAATGACTTCATCAGGGTCAGTGTCTACGACATTACCCGGTATTGCATTATTATCTCCATCTGTCACTGATAGTTCAGGCGCATCGGCAACCGCATCAACAGCGATGGATCCCGAGGCGGGTGTCACTGACCCATCGTTATCATCAACATCGAAGGTGAACGGCACATCGCCGTGAAAATCGGCTTTTGGTGTAAAGGTAAAAGTACCATCTTGGTTGTCTTCCAGGGTGCCGTACTGCGGGTCAATGTGCAGATTAACGGCGGTCAGGTCACTGCTATCCACATCGCTGGCGTTTTGCAGCAGCATAGCCTGGGTGAAAGTAATGGCAGTATCTTCAGTGCCATCGATATCGGTTTCGCCAACCACGGCAGCATCATTGACCGCAAGCACATCCACCGTCACAGTGGCCGTATCAAAGGTATCGTGACCATCCGTTACGGTATAAGTGAAGGAGGCTGGGCCGTTATAATCAGCATCAGGTGTAAACACCACATTGCCGTTTTCATCCAGCTCGACCGTGCCGTGAGTATCATCTGTCGCTTCAACACCAGTAATGGTCAACTCGTCACCATCAACATCGGTATCATTAGCCAATAAATCGGACGGGCTGATAATCAGCTGACCATCTTCTTCAACTTCAATCGCACTAGGCTCTACATCAGCACCGAAGGTCGCAATGCTTGGCGCATCGCTACCAGGAAGACTACTGTCATCTTCCGCTACCACGGCATCATTCACGGCTGCAACCTGTAGTGTTGCCCCTGAAGCGACCTGACTGCCTTCCCCGTCGGTCACATTGAAACTCATCGCCAAGTCACCGTTAACATCTTGATCTGGCGTCACTAGATAGGACTTCTCGCCAGTTTCAGGATCCACCACGGTAGTAAAAGTTGCATTGGTAATATTGAGGTTCACCACCGACAAATCATCGCCATCAACATCACTGGCATTAGCTAACAACGCCGCTTCGGTGATCACTATCTGAGTATCTTCGTCAGTGTTAAATTGCAGCGGACTCGATTCATCAATAACAACCGGATCATTCACCGGCACCACTGTGAAGTCGAGCGTCGCCGTGGTCGAGGCTGTTTCAGGCGTATCATCATCCGCGGTACTGTCTTCAAGTGACGTTGCCGTTACATTCAGTGACACTGGTCCATGAAAGTTTTCACCCCCTTGGAAAGATAACTGGCCGACATCCCAGCCACTGATATCCACGCTGTTGTTGTCATCATCGGCAATAAATATCTTATCGCCATCCGTTAATATCGCACCTTCAGGTAAGCCATCGACGACCAGCGAAGCCAATGATTCAGAGCCGTCGGTATCACTGAGTGCCGCTTCGATATTGAGCGGAGTAGGTTGATCTTCTGCAACCTCTTTGACCACAGTTATGGCATCAAGAACTCCACCCAGGCTGTTGTCATCTGGGGAGTCAAACTCCAACTTGGGATTATCAGTGGTTGCCGTAAATTGGTAGCTATGGTGATTCCAACCAATATCCTCTGGCGCCAAGGAATCTATCAGCTGACCTTCGAAGTAGATATCGACTTGTGAATCTTCGCCCTCGGCGTTTTTACGTGCCGACATATCAAATTCCAATGTCACCACATCGCCAGCTTTAACATCCAGATTGGTATAGAGGTTGGATTCATCACCTGTGTTGGCTTCAAGCTCAATCACCCCACCGCGGTTGTCACCCACACCATAAACCGTGTCTTGGTGGATTTCGATATGATTGTTGGCGTTATCCGTAAACCAACCGGTCAAGGCTGTATCTTGCCCAACACCGTAATCAATCAAGCTCATGTCTGTCAGTGACACGGTTAATGAAGGCTCATCGGCTTCTGGCGTAATAGTCACCGGCGCGGTAAATACGGCATCCACCTTGGTATCGTTGACAGTGATTTTCAGTGCAGCATCACCACTGTAGTCAGCGTCTGGGGTGTAGGTCCAGTCACCGGTTTCTTCATCACGGCTCACCGTGCCGTTACCCTCAACACTGATATCACTAATGCTCAACACATCGTTATCGACATCAGTAACATTGGCGAGCAATGAGGCTTCAGAAAGAGTAATCGAACCGTCTTCAGCGATAGTGTAAGACGTCTCAGCAAACACCGGCACATCATTGACTGCTTCGACATCCAACGTGCCCGAAGCGGGTGTCACTGACCCATCGTTATCGTCAACTTCGAAGGTGAACGGCACATCGCCGTTAAAATCGTCTTTTGGTGTGAAGGTAAAAGTACCATCCTGGTTGTCTTCCAGGGTGCCGTACTGCGGGTCAATGTGCAGATTAACGGCGGTCAGTTCACTACTGTCCACATCGCTGGCGTTTTGCAGCAGCATAGCCTGGGTGAAAGTAATGGCAGTATCTTCAGTGCCATCGACATTGGTTTCGCCAACCACGGCAGCATCGTTTACCGCAGCGACATTCAGCATGGCTGATGAAGCAACTTCACTCCCTTGTCCATCGGTCACATCGAAAGATATCGCCAGCTCTCCATTTACGTTTTCATCTGGAGTAACAACGAACGATCTTTCACCGGTATCCGGATCAACTTGGATCTCAAATGAAGCATTGGCGATAGAGAGGTTTAATACACTGAGAGCATCGCCATCTACATCACTGGCATTGGCAAGTAGCTCTGCTTCACTGATAACAATCTGGCCATCTTCACTGGTCTCGAAAATGGGCTTGGCTTGCTCGTCAATCTCCACTTCATCATTGACATTATCAACTTTAATTTCAAAAGTCTCAGAGACTGTCTCGGTATCATAATCACCATCAATCACCATTTCTTTGCTGGTTGCATTAGCAACGTCAACTTGGAAAGTTTCACTGGTTGTTTCAGTGTCGAATGATGTGGGCTCAACACTTTGGCCCGAGGCCATAGGAGCACTACCCCCAGCCTGTTGAGGTTGCGGGCTTTGTTCGTTTGAGTCTTGACTGGCTCTGTTTTGTCCCTCGCCATCAGACTGCGATTGCGACCCTTGCTGTGTCCCCCCTCCTACCGACTGAGTAGCACTACTGCCCTCGACATTACCGTCATCTTGCTGCGCCTCACCACCCTGAACACTTGAATCTACTTTACCAGATTGCCTTTGGCTCCCGCTGCTCCCCTCTGTACCGGAGGCTTCTGCACTAGGCTGACCGCCAGCATCTTCGGTATTACCTTGATTTGATTCAGCCGACTCATTGCTAACTTGATCATTCTGTTCTGCGGCATCAGCGCCGGTAGCCGTTGTTGCCGCCATGGTATTTTGCTGATTTTGCCTATCTTGGGCACGGTGCTCATCGGTATTACCATCAGGTGTAGCATTATGCTCTACCGCATCATTAAGAGGGTTGTTTTTGTCCTGTTGCTGATTGTCCTGAGCCATGACTTGCCTCCATACCCGTGTCAGTGATTCTATACAATTAAGAGTTTTCTAACTCTATGAATAGATCCAATCAGGTAGAAACAGCAAGCCATTAACAAATCCTTTTCAATTATTTAGAAAAATAGAGAGATAACTCACACTTAATCTCAGTTTCTTGATTTTATATGATGAGATACTGATCAATAAAACAAACATTCAATAACAAAATCAGCTTGTATTCTTGCTCAAGCTAGACCATACATTATTAGTAGCAAACTTTGTTTTTTCAGTTACTTGGGTGTAACAACAGCTATAGGTAAAAGAAATGATAGATTACAACGCATTCACCGAAGCTATGGATGGCGACGAAGAGATGATGTCTATGATTATAGACCTCTACGGTGCAGAACATGGTGAGGATATTGAGCTTATAACAGGATTATATGCTAGCAAAAATATTGAAGGGTTATATCAAGCTGTTCACTCTTTAAAAGGCGTATTGTTAACTTTGTGTGAAGACAATGCTTCGCAACAACTAGAAACGATTGAGCGACTTTGTAAGCAAGGACAACTGCCGAGCAAGGATCTTATAGACAATGTGTTGGCTGAGGTTGCCAACGTAAACTCTCAAGTCGAGTCATTATCTCTAGCTAATTAACACTGTTATTGAATACAGCCAGCCATGCTTCAGGGAGTCGATGCAATGGGAATAGAGAAGCATATCAAGCATGCGCTCGTGGAGGCAAAGTACAGTCAAGATGCTGACAATGACGATAGCTTATATATCCAAAGTGCAATGACAACAATGCATAAGTCGCTGTTATTGCTATTTATGATTGTACTGTTGCTCATTATATTGGCCGCCCAAGCGAAGATAGATATCGTTGTATCTTCTCGAGGGGAAGTACTTCTTGATTCTGATATTGAACGGGTCCAACACCTTGAAGGAGGGATCCTTGATAAGATGCTGGTAAAAGCCGGTGATTATGTCTTTGCCGGACAACCTATTGCCCAATTACGTTCGGTCGATAGAAACACCCAGCTTGAGTCCGCAACACTGGATATTGCCAGTCTTGAGATGGATATCATTCGTTACTTATCGCTCATTCACCATGCCGAACCAGACTATTCTGCTTACTCTACTTTCCCACAGCTGATCACTCAATACAACGAGTCTTGGCAAAAAGAATTTCAGAAAAACAACTCTAACCAAGCGCTTATCGCACTGGATATTGAACATAAGCAAAAACTGATTAATTCCATGCAAAAACGCATAACCAGTTCGCGGAAGCAACTTGGTCTGATTGAAAAACAGTTAAACATCAAAGAGACCCTTTACAAAGAAGAGATGGCTTCTTATATCGATGTGCTTAACATGCAAGTACAAGAGGCCAATATGGTAAGGGAGATAGAAAACTTATCAGAAGCCGTCATGAACGAGAAGTTTCAGTTTGATCGGTTAGAAAAGCAATTGAAAGACACCATTGCGAGTCGGAATGCCGGTTATCAAGCCCAAATTAACCAACTTGAAAAAGATCTTTCCCTCAAGAAAGCCCAGCTTCCTCAGTATACTGATAAAGTTGAGCGCCTGACTGTCTACTCCCCTATTGATGGCATAGTCGATAAGATTCATTTCAATTTTAAATCTGCTGTGATCCCTGCAAACGAGAGCATCGCCGATATTTCACCTATTCATAATACTTTGCATGCAGAAGCGAAGATCGCCAAGAAAGACTTGGGATTCGTCGAAGTCGGGCAGGAAGTCAAACTCAAGTTTGATACCTACAATTTTGCTAGATATGGCTTTATCAGCGGCACAATCAATTCCATCAGCCGCTCTTCATACAAAGAAGAAGAAAACGAATTTTACATTGCCCAAATTACCATTGAGAAAGACTTTCTGGAAAACGGCGGGGCGACATACACCTTGTCACCTTATATGGAATTTACGGCCGACATTAAAACAGGCTCACGCTACGCGATTGATTACGCCTTGAAGCCAGTGGTCAGCGCCATGGAAGATGCATTTGACGAGAGGTAAGCAGTAGTGAAAGTATCGAGGAAGGCCACAATTCGATTTATCGCCGCATTCATGGCAATAGGTGTTATTAGCCAAATGGTCATTGGCCTGCAATGGCATAACCAAGCATCTGAATATAACAGCATGTTACATTCAGATTTGGTTAGTAGCAGCCACCAACTAATCCGAACAACCCAAACAGTACTGACGACAATAAGTGGCTGCCAATATGCATCTTGTACCGAAAGTACAGCGATTGACCTGCAAGTTGATACATTGCAGAAAGATATTGCGTACTTTAAGCGGGTAGCCTCAGCAGAGAAAATCAAAGTCAGCTTGGTCGGTAATGTGCTTTACCCTCAGCTTGAGCTTGCTATTGCCAAGTTCAACGCAACTAGCGACTACCAACAATTTCAAAATACGCTGCTTCAGCTGCTGCCTGCTCTTCAAGCGTCACAGCAAAACTTGATAGTCGCCATTAATAATGACGTTCAACAAGCTCAGCAAACCCTTTTCTTCCGTTCAATGATTGTTTTCCTCGGTTTCAACCTCGTTCTTTGCGCTCTATTGTTGCTCATGATGACAACAACAAAGCGAAAAGGATCCCAATCTCAACAGGCACAATCAGGCGTCAGTGAGCTAGCAAGCCAACTTGAGCACATCTCAGCCAATGAGATCACTCAAATGCTCAACGACATCAATACTCCCCCCGAACAGAGACGAATTTTTGCAAATCTTTCAACCATGTATCAAGATGTTGAACAGCAAAAACGCAATGCTGACCTATATCGTCAGCTGTATGCCTTAATTGGTTACGAAATCCGCGGCATGACCAACACAATCCAAGGAGGAGTAAGACTTATTGCCCAAGAGGCGGGAGAAAATGGTGCAGTATTAGCTCGTGATATCACCTTAGCCACCAATACATTATCTGAATTAGCGGATAACTATAATCGCCTGATATCCGGAGGTAACAGCGCTACTTCAAGTAATGTTAGCTTCCTCCCTTTGATGTCGGAGTTACTGGTTCACCTCACTGCTAAAACCCAGCACTCACAGCGTCATTTAGAATGCCATTTAGGCAGCCACTTACCCGGTGACATTGAAGGCAACCCAACGAGTTTATTCTGGGTACTTTTTTTGCAGCTTTCCAATGCTATCTCAGCCCAGAATGAACCGCATATTCTATTCCACATTCATACCGAAGCGGCCAATGAGGTAGAGCAATCTAGGCTGGTGTTTGAAATCGTTTTCCTGCCCACGAACACATTAAACCTCCACGATATAAAAAGCGCCAATTGGCAACTCGTCGACGAGAAAAGCGGGATTAATGATGAGTGGTCAAAAGCCATTCTCACCAAAGTGACCCGTTTTGAGTCTACTTGGCTGACATCCAATTTGATCCTTCCACTGCAGGATAATAACCACGTTCAGCAACAAAGCAGTATGCACAAGCTCCGTATTGGCATCGATATAACGCCCAAAAGCTTCCATCAGGTTGAGCGATCACTAGAAAACAAACACTTGATGATCTGTACCGATTCCCAGCTGCAAATTGACGTTATGTCTAAGATGCTATCGCAGTATGGCGCAACGATTGAAATTATCCGTTCGGCGAACGATATTTTTAAATCCTTATCTCGGATCAATGATTTCGACGGGATCATCATTACCGATACCATCAAGGGCATTCAACTGAAGTCCTTCTGCAAAACCTTGCACTCCAGGCTAAAAAAGAGCACCAAGACCAAACTCTTTTTAGCGGCTTCTGAATCAAGCACTGTACAAGATACTCATGAGTATGTTGACCGTGTTTTCTTTACCCCTTTCATTGCTCATGAACTCGTTCCCAACCTCACAGAGGCCATGCAAGCGACTGAGGAAGCCAACGAGCAAACACAAAATGCCTTCCTTATTGTTGAAGATGACAAAGTTCAGCAGTTTTTATTGAAAAAGCTGCTTAGCAAACAAGGTTATGAAGCCCTTACCGTGAGTGATGGTGCACAAGCCGTGGAATACATGAAAGAGCACGGTGCAGATATCGTCTTTATGGATTGTATTATGCCCGGTATGGGCGGTATTGAAGCCACAAAACTTATCCGCCAACGGGAGCAAGACTTGGACGTCTTCAATCCCGCCACAATTATTGGCGCCACCGCACTGACCAGCGCCAGCGAACACAAGTCATGTATTGAAGCAGGAATGGACTATGTCATCAGTAAGCCGTATAAAAGTGATGAAATTATCAAAGTTATTAAAAAATACATGGCTATTAAGAAAATCTGCTAATCCTGCCAGTGCATTGTTAGCAGTCTCGGTATGTGCGTCGCTGGGCGTCTCGGCACACGCCGCCGATCTACTCAATGTGGTCGATGTAGCATTGCAGCGTAATCTGTCATTAAGTAGCGCCCAAACAAATTTGTCTGCGACTGAATATGAGCTGGATATTAGCAGAGGGAACTTCTTGCCTTCGCTTAATGTGTCAGCCAATACCAACTGGAATGATGGTACCACTCATCAATACAATGGTGGCAATGCCAACAATAGCTACAACAATCACGGCGTGAATGTAACCTTAACCCAAAGCCTGTTTGATCTCGGGGACATCTACTCACATAGAAATACCCAGACCGATATAGATATTGAATCGCTCAGGACAGAACAGACTCGTCAACAAATTATCCGCGAAGCTGCTACCACCTATTTCGAATATTTGAAAAACCGAGCCCAGATCCGAGCGACTCAAGCTGAATTGGAATCATCTGAATCTCGGCTGACGCTTATCAGCAGGAACATTGAATTAGGAAATGTCGCAGGCACCGAACGCTATGAAGTATTAGCCCAAAAAGAAAGAACCGCTGACAGTTTACGCACCCTTAAGAAAGATCAGCGCATCATACTCAATAGCCTTGCCAATATTGTTCAGCAGCCACTCAAACCGGATTTCGATCTGCAATCAAGCATACAATTTGGAGCTATTCCTCCAAGTCGTCAGACTGAGCTCAACAATATTATGTACGCGTCAGATCTCAGCTTGTTAATTGCCAAGCAAGCCGTCACCAGAAGCCGGCAAGTATTAAAAGAAACTGGCGCAGCTTTCGTTCCTTCCGTTAAAGGCAGCATTGGCTATACCTATGACGATACCAATGATGCATCAGCCAAGCTGTATCCTGACAAAGGAGTAACGGAAGAGACGGTATACACCCTCACTCTAGATGTACCAATTTTAAATGGTGGCCGTGATTACTACCGTTATCAACAGAATAAAGTTGATATCGACCGAACTGAAATCGATCTACAAGATAGCAAAAACGCCAGCCAACAGCAGTTTGAAGAGTTTATATATAACATCAACGATTTTTCGGCATCGCTCACCAGCCTGACCACCATAATTCAAGCCAACTACGCCTCGTATATCGGTATCCAAAAAGCTCACAAATTAGGAACCCGCACCATTACTGACCTGCTCTCAGCTGAGAGTAAGTTGTATAGCAGCATCCGAGATTATGAAAGTGCCCGGTATGACTATGTCATCAACCTCATTCAACTCAACGAGCGGATCGGTAACCTCAATATGGCCACGGTCGGCAAGATAGCCGAGCAAATGTCACCAATGAATGATGACAGCTCGCAATCGCCAATCCCACTTCACCTGATGGTCCAATGACGGAGTAAGTAATGAAAAGCCAACCATTTACTCGTAAAATCAGTCCATTAGACAAGTTATACTTGTTATTCTCAACCTTAATGACCACCCTATTGGGCCTGGTGCTGCCTTTTTCGATCTTGATCATTTTTGATCGCATCTTACCAAATCAGTCAACCAATTCACTGATGCTGCTATTTGCCATCATTTTGTTCGCCATTTATCTCGATTACCAACTCAAGCGACAAGAAGAGCATTTAGTTTCCGTAATCATGAAGCGCTTTGAAGGCCAATTGACCAACCGGGTTTTCTTAGCCATTTGTGCTGCCAATATTGAGCGCTTCAACCGATTGGAAATGGGGGAATATTTAGAGCGTATCGCCACCATTTCCGATATTAAGCAGTTTTTCGGCGGTGAAACGATAAAAGCCATGATCAACGCTGGTACCAGCGCCATCACGGTATTGATTATTCTGCTGATCAATTTCTGGGCAGGATTAGCACTCATTGCTGCATCAACCGTGCTGTTTTTTGCTGCCCGCCACTTGTCACAACGTCGCGTCGACGTACTTTCCCAACGTTCAGATATCGAGGGACTGACAAATTCTAAAATCATCGAGATAGTATCAAACCCATTGGATATTAAAAGCCGCACCATGGAATACCGTATTGAAAGCGTGATGGTTGAAATGATCGGTGAGCGGGAGAACCAAAGTATTACCTATGAACGCTTGGAGTCGTCGTTCAACCTCACCCTCAACGTAATACAGCAACTTTCGGTCGCCATTGTCGTCGTTCTTTGTGCATTAGCGGTCATCAACATGGAAATTAGCCAAGGGGTAATGGCCGCCGTCATTCTGCTGACTAACCGCTACTTCGCTCCCTACCAACAAGTGATGCGCACACTTAGCCGCTGGAGAACCAATCAACTCAATGTTAAACGCATTGCTGAGGTGATCGAGCTGGAATCATTCAATCATTATTCACACAACGAAGACGTTGTCCGCACGGTATCTGTCGCGCCAACAGGAAACGATATAACGGTGGGTATCCCGGCAATGTCACTGACAACCGGCGAAATCAATCTACTTACCGGTTCTAGCGGCAGTGGTAAAAGTCACCTCTTACGATGCCTTACCCGTGATAGCCACGATGATAACCTGTCTTTTATCATCAATAATGACAAGCTAGCCGATGACATTGACTACGGGGAATGGCGAAGCAACGTTATCAAGGTAGATAAAAACTCCGCGTTAGTCGAAGGGACAATTATTGACAATCTCACCTGCTTCCAACCTCACCTTAATAGCGCAGCCTTTTCACTCTGTGAAAACCTCGCCATAAAGCATAAAATTGATGGCCTTAAAAACGGTTTCTATACCAAGATTTCAAGCCATAGCCAGCTGCCATTCTCACGCCAAGTCCTGTTTGCTCTGCTCATCGTGAGAGCGCTGTTGAGTAATAAACCCGTATTGCTAATCGACGATATTGATATGGTATATGACGAACAGTTTGCACGCTTGCTACTCGCCTGTATCACTCCCAAAGCCAACAACTTCATCTGCATTATCGTCAGCAATAAATTGGGGCAGCTCGATCCCCGCCTGGTCCGCCACAAACTTGTTTCTAGGGTTGCCGCATGAGTGTATTAATTGATTTCAGCAATATCGATGAGCGGCTGGGCGACTTTGGCTCTGCCAAGTTCAAGGAACGCTACAAAGGATCACCCACTTTGCTTGGTTTGGCCTATACCCTAGTGACTCTTCAATGGGAAGGTACCCCCGAGATCCTCAGTGATGCCTTCGTTCCCAAAAGCCAAGATGTCGACAGTTTTGCCGCCACTCTGTCACGGCTTGATTACGAGTGTAATGTTCGGCAATTAACCACTATGCATCAGCTTGAGAGTGTCTCAACACCGGCTTTTGTCCAGTTCGATAACGTCTGCACCATTTTCCTTGGTATTGAAAATGGTCAAGCCAAACTGTTTGATTACCGCAACAATGTCGTCATTGAACACCTGTTGACAAACGACAGCTGCACAGTGTGTGAAATTTCAAATTACTCGAAAATATTTCGGGAACCGCCACCGGAGTCTCAGGACAAATCCAACTGGATAAAATACGCGTTCTATCGCTACAACGGTGAAATCAAAAGCCTGCTGCTATTGAGCTTAATCATTAACGTGTTAGGTGCAATGCAACCGTTCTTTATCATGGGGGTTTACAGTTTTGCTTTAAGCTCGGGCTCAGAGTCAACGTTATTCTGGCTAACTGGGTTTGCTGTCTTTCTTGCATTGTCTGAATACGCCTTCAAACGAATGCGAATGAATATTTTGGCAACATCAGGCAAAGATCTCGCTACCCATATATCACGCAATGTTATCAGTAAGTTGTTATGGCTCCCCTACTCTATGACGTCATCCGCTGGAGTTTCTTCTCAGCTGGCAAGATTGAAAGACATCGACCAGTTCAGAAAGCTGGTCACGGCAGAATCTTCGCTTAGTTATTTCGACATGCCATTTGTGATCATCTTTATTATGGCCATCACTATTATCTCGGGCACAGCCGCGCTCACCGTGCTGGCAGGGATTGCACTGATGCTGTTTTTCTGTGTATACGCTCGCTACATCTACACTCAAGCCACCTCAAAAAGCTCTCGAGCCAACGCCATGGTGTCTTATCAGTGGAATGAGTTGCTAAGAAGTATCAGTAGCATTCAAGGGCTTCCGCTCATCAGGGTGATCCGATCGCGCTTCCAAGCAGCTCATGAGCAAAGCTTGGAGGATGCCAAAGGCGTATCGGTAACCAATGGCAAGATCCAAGCAATGGGCCAAGGGTTAATACAGGCTATTGGCACAGCCAGTATTGTTACTGCGGTTATTGGCGTTATGGCAGGAGAGACCGATGCCGGTGCCATGCTGGCAATCATCATATTGGTCTGGAAGGCGCTGGGGCCAATAATGGGGATCTACAATTCGATAACCAAATTCAAAACCATTAAATCTGCCAGCACACAGATAAACGCGTTAATGTCACTTAACGATGATCGTCATTCATTGGAAAGCAGCCCGCCAATCCGTCGGTTTAAAGGGAACATCAGCATTTCCGGCCTGACCCACCGGTATCAAGGAGCGGCAACGGGGCTCACCAACTTGGCCTTCTCCGCTCAGCCCGGCGATAAAATATCGGTTTCTGGGGGCTCTGGCTCAGGGAAAACCACCTTACTGACTATTTTGGCAGGGCTGGAAGAGCGCTATCAAGGAAATGTCTTACTGGATGGCTATAACATCAAACAATTCAACAATTTTCGCTATAGAAAAGCCATCAATTACATTCCTTTCGAACTGCATATCTTCGATGGCACGTTGGAATCAAACTTCATTATTCATGATGGTGTCATTTCCAAGGAACAGATGGAGGAGACCATCGAGTTCTTTAACTTGCACCCCTGGCTACCCGATGGATTGCAAACACAGATGTCGTCGGAATTTGTTCAGCAGTTGCCTAATGGTGTCCAGCAGTTACTACGGATGGCTCTGGGCCTAGGTAGCTACGATCAGGGCATCATTATTATCGATGAGCCTTTCGTCGGAGGGGAGAAAGAGTACACCAAGTACATCAATAAGCTATTTACTGAAAAGCTCGCCAATGCCACGGTGATCTATACCACCAATGACAAAGCCTATATCGCAGCATCCACCAGCTGTCTATTGCTCGACAATGATGGTACACAAAAGTATTTCGGCTTCCCTGACAAGGTCATTCAAACGATGAAGGGGTAGCTAAATGTTGGGTGGCGTCTGTCGCCCAACTTCCTTTGCAGATAATCATAACCACTTCAATAATTTCTTTTCCCAGGTAACAGCATTATCCTCCTTTATTGATAGTTAAACCTAATTTAATAAAATTAAATTATCAAAAGTATAACCAATGATAATTTAACTTCCTCTCTCCACCTCGCTATAGTAGCGGCATCAAAATTGGTTTTTCAAACCAAACGACACATGCTAGTTAGTTCAGCGTCACTACAGAGGGTGCGATATGAAATTTCTCCACACCATGATCCGCGTTACCGACCTTGATAAATCTATTGAGTTCTACACCAAGATATTGGGTATGAAGGTATTGAATCGTTTTGAAAATACTGAATATCGTTACTCACTGGTTTTCGTTGGCTATGAAGAAAACGGCGCAACTATTGAGCTGACCTATAACTGGGATACCGACGCTTACGAACTAGGTAATGCATTCGGCCATCTAGCCTTAGGTGTTGACGATATTTACGCAGCCTGTGACAAGATCAAAGCCCAAGGAGGCAATGTATCGCGAGAACCAGGTCCGATGCTTGGCGGTACGACTCACATCGCTTTCGTAAAAGATCCAGATGGCTACGCTATCGAACTTATTCAGACAAGCAAATAAATACAGGTTGGAGTACTAGAGATGAAAGATACACTATTTCAGCCAATGCGCCTTGGCAATGAAACACTTAAAAACCGTATCGTTATGCCACCGATGACTCGTTCGCGTGCAACTCAGCCGGGTAATATCGCTAATGATATGATGGCAACATACTATGCTCAGCGTGCCGATGCTGGTCTAATTATTGCTGAAGGTACCCAGATTTCTGAAATGGGCCAAGGCTATGCTTGGACACCGGGTATTTATACCAAAGAGCAAATCGCTGGCTGGAAAAAAGTCACAGATGCCGTTCACGCAAAAGGCGGCGTTATTTATGCGCAGCTTTGGCATGTTGGCCGAGTGACCCACCCCGCCAACATCGGTGGTCAGCAACCTATTTCATCTTCAGCCCTAAAAGCTGAGAACGTAAAAGTCTTCATTGATGACGGTAACAACGCACCGGGTTTTGTCGATGTCGTTGAACCACGCGAGATGACAAAAGACGATATAGTACATGTGATTGGTGAGTACCGCCAAGCGGCTCTCAATGCCATTGAAGCTGGCTTTGACGGTATTGAGCTGCATGCTGCAAACGGCTACCTTGTGAACCAGTTTATTGACTCAGAGGCCAACAACCGTACTGATGAGTACGGCGGCTCTATCGATAACCGCCTGCGTTTCTTAGGTGAAGTCGTTGAAGCAATGAGCCATGCTATTGGAGCGGATCGTGTAGGTGTGCGTCTTGCCCCGTTTACGTCGCTTAACGGTACAGTTGATAATACACCCGTTGAAACTTACACCGCAGCCGCAGCATTATTGAACAAACTGAATGTGGTTTACGTCCACATTGCCGAAGTTGACTGGGACGATGCCCCCGATACACCGCAAGCTTTTAAGCATGCTATTCGCGAAGCTTACAAAGGCACGATCATCTACGCAGGCCGTTACAACACTGAAAAAGCCGCGCAAGCGATCAATGAAGGCTTAGCTGATATGGTTGGCTTCGGTCGCCCATTCATTGCTAACCCTGATCTGCCTAACCGCATCATGAATGGCTACCCACTTGCAGCACACAATCCAGAAACACTGTTTGGTGGCGCAGAGAAAGGGTTACTTGACTACCCGGAGTATCAAGCAAGCTAACGCCGGCTGAAAACGGCCTATACCAAAAGTCCTGTTCGATTGAGCAGGGCTTTTGTACATCATAAGTGTTATACAAGACAGCTTCATCTTTTTAAAACAACCTTTATATCAAGGCTCCTTCTTTGCCAACAAATGCTGCCATTCATTATGTTTTTTCATATAGTGAATAACATAGCTGCATACGGGGATAACCGTATAACCTTCTTGTTCAATTTTACTCAAGACCGCTTCCATCATTACACTTGCATAACCTTTTCCTCTTAGAGCCTCAGGCACCGAGGAGTGATCGAGAGTTAGAACGTTACCGGAAATTTGATAACTTACTTTTGCTTTATAACCCTCAACAAGATCGACAAAATAGGTTTGATTTTCTATATCGTGAACAGCTTTGTAATGAACCATAACCCTTCCCTGTTTTCAACCCGCGTCATAAATTATTGGCCAAACTTAAAAATGATAATTAGCTATAATAACAACTTGATGGGTATTTTCTATTTTTACATCCTCTTCATCAAAGTCTTGGTGAATGTAGCGATAAGTCAAATCGGCGCTCCAGTTCCTATCAATATGATACGATGCACCAACTTGTACCCCTCTAACGAAGTCTAAAGACGTTTCATCAGCAATATCGTTATAACCAACCCCTACTAAAAAGCCACCATTCAGCGATACTTTATTATTTAAATCATAAAGGTAATCGTATGAAGCATAAAATAGACTTTGTGAAAACGTATCCTTGTAGCTATAGTTTGCCATCACTCTATGCTGCGAGTCTATCGTTAGGCCAGCATTCAGGTGAACAAAAGCATCCTCACCATTTGTTGAGCTTGCACCATCTAACCTATCATTTTGGTAACCAACACCACCACCGACAAAGTAATCTGTTTCAGCAGAAACCGAAGCAGGATAAGTAATCAGTAGGAAAATTATCAGGATAGTATCCTGTAGATGGCTGCAACATTTCATGTTCTGGGGCGATCCAGTTCGACTAACCAGTTAAGTGCGTGGAAGAGTTAACCCAACCTGGGCCTGACATCGACTCTTTACCTCCATAGAACGTCACTCATTAATACTTCCCCATGTAAACATAGGGCGGGTACTGTTAACTCATGGTCTTGGCACTCCGGAATTTAGCTAAATTGTCTCCTCATAATTCTGTTTTTCTATAAGAATTCAGATAAATGATAGAGAAAATATCTTCATACCAAGCATGCTTTCACCAGAAAAGTTCAGCTCTACACTATCTATATTCAGAGGATTATCAAAAGTAATCTCTATATCACCTTCAAAGCAGTCGTCAATACATATACTTTTAATTATAGTTTCAGAACCGCTATTAGAGTGAACATTGATCGTAATATTGCAATGAAGTTCATATTCAACAATAACATCAATTTTTAAACCTTTAAAACACTGATTGCTAGTTATATTTGGAAATGCTAGACATGATTCACCGTCGTTCAGTTGAACTGCAAATCCTTTATGGCATTCCACTTTCTTTGTATTTGTAGATTTAAAATAATTGCAAGCTAGTATTTTACCCCTATCAGGTTCATACCTACCAACGCCAACGCTATTAATTACTATAGGTTCAATTTCCCCATTTTCTCTGTAATTAACATAACTAATCCAACTATCTCTATAGTATCGATTACCTAAACCTTGACTCATATCACAATAAGTAAAGTACTCCTGATTATTCCATTCAAAGAACGATCCGTGCCGACCCTGAGTTAACCCATTGGGCCAAGTATACTTTTTAAAATCTTCTTCAACCAAGTCCTCTCTAACTATAACGCCTTTATATTCATAAGGACCATAAACATTCTCCGCCATTGCATAAAAACACCCCCACGATAAATAATAAAATTTTCCGCGTTTGTGAAGAAAAGCTTTATCATCAGTAGATTCACCATATGGCCCTCTTGGACTGATTATTTCTATCTTCCGTGGTTCCTCTGCTAAAGAAATCATATCATTTGACAGTTTTGATATGTAGTAATCAAAAGCACCAAATACCAAATATGATGACCCGTCCTCTTCTTGAAAAATAGCAGGATCATATCCTTCATCGAAATCATCACTTGAAATTAACGGTTTTTTTAATGGATCCCTCCAATCTTTTGTGGGATTTTCAGAAACCAATACACCGATTTGCTTTATACCTTCTCTGACGTCAGAAAAATACCAATAATATAGATCATTTTTTCTAACAGCGTCTGTTGCCCAGCATCCATTACTTGGTCCACATAAATAGGTATCTTCCGGTGATATGACACTCTCTAACTGCCAGTCAACCAAGTTATTTGAGGACCAAACCCACCAGTCTTTCATGACAAAGTCGTTATTATTATCTGAAAAATCATGAGACGCGTACATATAAGCACGCCCATCAAAGATTCTTATATGTGGATCACAAACTCCTTTACCCAATATATTTCTCATCACTAACCCTGCGTTAACTATAAAACTAAAAAATAATTAATATTATACTATAATTTCAACCAAGGACGTCGCACGAGCTAGTTTAAAGTAAATAATACATAAAACAAAAAATAACTCTAACGTTAACATTTTCACTTGCTAACAATATAAACCCAAGCGCGTCCTGGTCTTTCAACTTTAGATTACACGATTAATTAACTGACTCTAGACTCTTTTTAACTTCGTTAACACGTTGCTCAGTCAGTGGGTAGAAATTAACCATAGCTGCTACAGCAATAAAAATAACACCCGGGATAAGGGTAAATAGTGCGTTGATCATAGTCAAAGCACTTTGAGCCTGAACCTCTGCACCTCCAACATAACCACCCAAAGCTAATAACCACCCTAGCATTGCACCACCTAACGCCACACCAAACTTAATAGAAAAAAGATTGGTCGAAAAGACGACACCACCAAGAGAGCGTCCTGAAAGGTGCTTTTCATAGTCAACAACATCCGACATCATACTCCATAAAAATGGGCTAGCCGCCATTTTAAGAAAGTTAACAATAACCATTAGAACAATTATCAAATTCACCTGATTACTCGGAATGAAGAATATCAAAATGGCAAACATACCCATGACATAATTAATAAGCTGATAAGCTGTTACTTTATCAAGCTTTCCAAAGAGAGGTACAGCAAGCATTGCACCACAAACACCTGCTAGCTTACCTAGAACCATAAATAAAACGACTAGATCTGGTCGTTGCAAGATACTTACGACATAATAAATAATAACCGCATCTTTGAGTACAAAACCAACTAGCATTATGATGTTCTGTATGAATAATACTCTCCAAGCCGGGTTCTTTGATAAATGTTTCAAGTCACTTTTCAAGTTCCCACTTTTTGTCTGTCGAACATCAATTTTTTCTTTTACATTAAAGAAGCAAAACAAGAAAAGAATTACCGAAAGACTGGACATAACGGACATAGCACCGATATATCCTAATTGCAAATTCCCACCACCAATATAGTCTACAAGCTTCATTGCTAATAGCACAATAACTAATCCTGCAATGGACGTCATTGTGAATCGATATGATTGTAGACTCGTTCTTTCATTTGAATCGCTAGAAAGCGTGTTCGCCATTGCACAATAAGGTACATTAATCATTGTATACATTAACGTAAGAAAAATGTAAGACGCATACGCGTATATCAACTTACCTCTTTCCCCAAAATCTGGAGTATAAAAGACAAGAATACAGGAGATTGCAAATGGAATAGCAACCCAAAGCAAGTAAGGTCGATACCTACCAAACTTTGACTTGGTTCTATCAGCAAGTGAACCGATTAATGGATCTGTTATTGCGTCGAGTATCCTTACAATTAAGAACATCGTTCCCATATGTGCTGGAGATAAACCGTATACATCTGTATAAAAAAAGGCCAAAAAAAGCATAACCGTCTGCCAAACAAATGCGCAACCCGCATCTCCAGCACCATATGCGATTTTCTCTCTTATTCTTAATTTTTCCATAAAAACTCAATCCTTTCGCTACATTAATATAATTATTTACATTCCATAACTGCTATCAACCATACAAAAATAGTGTAAACTATAAATATAAAACCAATAGTTACTGTTTTTCATTTATCTATTATCATAAGTATTAATTGTGACAACCTTCACGTGATAAAAACTAGTTTCCCACTGATAAATTTAATTTCACTTAAGTTTAAAACTAAAAAATCATAACCAATTGTTGTAGTTAATTTATAATTACATTTTAAATTATTTTAACTTAATCATAATGTTCTTTAAGAAAAAACAAGGTCGGCTTGCTATCAATGCATTTTTTCAAAGGTATTGATGGTGTTAATTTGCTTTACACTCATTTGTTATATTTAATTTTTTCAAAAACTCTAAAAAGGCACCATCAATTCTGTAGAATAAAATAGATTTATTTTGCGTCATAAACTTAGGACACCTCTAGACCTCATAAACTATCCACATCTATAAAACTAAATCCGCCCAGCTAAGGGGAAGTGAATCCGAAACACAAGGGCCTTGCTGGCAAACGGCAGGGGCAGAAAGAAGCAATAGAAAGTCAGAGATATGTAACGTAATTAAGCCAACTTAAGAGCGATAGGTGAATAAGCTTTCAAAATAGTGCGAATCCCGCTATTTGGTCAAGCCGAAGACAATAACAGCACTGAACGTTAAAAATCATTCAGTGCTGTTAAAATCAGCGATTACAATGCCTTAGCCGTGCTCATTATGTACGAATTACGTCACTTTAATCGCCCTGTTTTGTTCAGGATTTACTATAGCAAATATCAGCATCTGCTAAGTATTTTGGCTATGGTACAAGTTTTTCACTAACTACGTCACTCTCTTGATACCCTATACGATGAGCGACAGCTTTTAACTGTTCACCTGCTTTTAATTGTACTGGCGCTTTGTACACCAACCAAGTTTTTGGTTCATACCCATTACTGATAACTTTATACGCAATATTAGCACCTTCCGTTGCCGAACTAATATGAGCAACACCACCTGAAATAGTGACCGCTGGCGGTTGCGTTTTGGGTTTACTGTCTTGACCTTGCCATAAATCCGCAATCAACTCTCTTTCTGGTAAATTCGGCTGATCACCAATATCTGCTAACCAGCGATCCATCTGAGCACTTAGCTTATCTAATGTCGCTTTATATTTAAGATCGGCCGATAGGTTATGCAATTCATGGGGATCATTTAGTGTGTCAAACAATTCTTCTTTATCTTTAGTCTTTCTAAACCATTGCGCTTGCGCGGATGTTAATCCTCCCTCAACCTTCAACAAGCGTAATAATTCTTGCATGGTGGGGATTCTTTCACGGTAAGCAATTGGTAAATAATAGCCTTGCTCTGGACGATAGTTACGAATGTACTTAAAACGCTTATCTTTTACTGCGCGGATTGCATCAGTCTGATCATCAAAACGATCTGCTGCAGCATATATATAATTACGCTTTGGTTCTGTATTATAAATAAAGTCACGACCATGCATATATTCAGGCTTCGTTAAACCAGCAATCGCCATAGTGGCAGGTGCAAAGTCAACAAAACTGATCATTTGATCGTCTTCTAGGCCAGCATTCATCCCATCAGGATAACGGATAATCAGCGGCGCTTTTAATCCACTATCGTAGATTAAACGTTTTTGTCTAGGCAAAGGACCGCCGTGATCGGCATAGAAGAAGATAATAGTATTATCATACAAACCATCATCTTTTAACTGCTGTAAAACTGCAGCCATTTGCTTATCGGTTTCGGCAAGATTGTTATACATTTTCCACATATCACGACGTACAGCATCAGTATCAGGCAGATATGGCGGAATATTAAAAACAGTATCTAGCGGTAAATGTATTGGTGTGTCACTCCCTGTGGTTTTTTCCATCTGATGTTCAGGTAATTTAGCAATACGTTCGTTATCATCAGAAAAATAATGTCGATACTCTACTTTTCTTATACCATATGGGTCAAACAAACCTGATTCATGAGGCGTGGTAAAATTAAATACCGCATAAAACGGCTGACCTTCCGGACGATTGCGCCAGTGAGCGAAACGTCCACTTTCATCCCACGCCGTTTTAGGCGCAGAAAATTGATAATCCTCTTTATAATTATTTGTGGTGTAATAGCCGTCCTCACGCATATATTGACTTAGCATTTTAGCTTCTGCAGGTGGTATAGCGTCATAGAGTGGTAAACCAGCAGGTCTAGGAGGCGCATTAGTACGCATATGACTAGCACCAAACGATGAAGGATGTATACCTGTGGCCAAGCCAGCACGGCTTGGCGCACAAACTCCTGCTGTAGAGTATACGTTAGTATACTTAATGCCCTCAGCCGCTAATTGACTAATAGTTGGCATTTCTATCGTGTTATCACCATAAACTGGCAATACATTAGGGCTTGTATCTTCCATGACTAACCACAAAATGTTCATTTTCTGTGGAGGGGATATCTCTGGTGATGTTTGCGAGGCAGAAACTATAGAAGATAAACTGAGAGCGCTGCCGATCATGGCGGCCAAACTGACCTTTTTTACTACTTTCATTACACCTGGAAAGTTGTCTTGCGTTAAGCCTTCTATATTTTTTTCATTTTTAAATAAGTTCATAATAAAATAATTTCCTTGAGCATTTTCATTGTTATACTCCTTTATATTATATAATGACCATTGGTCTTTATTAACAATTAATATTTAACTCACATATTCAAACCTCCAATCAATTATTATTAACACACTTATAAAATTTAACGCTAGATAATAATATAGTATATTTAATATATAATATTATTGATAAAAATTAATTTTTAACAGGTGAAAAAATGGTTAACATTATTTTTCATTTATCTATTGAAGCGTTATTGACTAAATAAACTTTAATATAACCTTATCGACCATTCATACTCTGGACGTCACCTCTTAACAGATCAATTGCCATTTTAATCATCCTTATTAACTTATTTAACAAACGAGAGTGCTATCACGAAATGGTTTAAGTTTTATGCAGGCAAAAATACAATATCTCGCCTGATACTGATAGGTCACCTTAATACGACAAACTCACCTTAACACGAGCCGTCACCTCGCCTGATTAATCGACAACTCCCAAAAGGTAATATGCTAGTCATAGATAAATGTGTAAGTTAGTGGATTTGTTCTGTCATGTGGATGATTTTTTATCCTTCGTGGCAGAAGCTTCAATTCGAAAAAAAGAAACGAAAGAGAAACCGCAATGGCCGAGTTTCTGAAGTGAAATAATGACCATTATGATCTGGCCAGAAAGCCCAATCACTAATGAGAAATTAATCTGTAACCGAGTCCAGAGATAGATTGGTAAGTCGCCCCACCAACGTTGCAGGAGCCCTTGCTCAGAGCAAAGAGGGTGAGGTCGCAAAACCTCTCGTTTTATCGCTTTAGAAGCAACAATGCCTCCATCGCGTGACAAACAATAGGTTTACAAATATACCGACCCAAACCTAATACATAGTTTAACCTCTTGCCAGTACCGGCTCTCAAAATCCCATACGAAATGCTATGTTAGTTGAACATGGTACTCATGGGTGGTAAATAATACACAATTACGTTATTTAATACTGAAACTCATGGATTTCATGAACGTGTCCGAGATCACACCGAAAACGACTATTGGCTGGTAGACTGCCCCTCATCAAAAGTTAAGGGCATATCTATGAATAAAAAACTCCGCATTAATCTACTATTCAATGCCAATAAAACTTACGATCGTCAAGTGATTGAAGGTATTGGTGAGTATCTACAAGCCTCTCAATGTAACTGGGATATTTTTCTCGAAGATGACTTCACTACTCACATTGAAAATATTCAAGCTTGGCAGGGAGATGGTATCATTGCGGACTTCGATAATCCTGAAATCGCGCGACTTCTAACCGGCACGGATATTCCTGTTGTCGGTGTGGGAGGATCATACGAAGATTCAGATGAATACCCTGACGTTCCATACGTTGCTACTGATAATCAAGCTCTGGTTGAATTGGCTTTTCAGCATTTAAAGGATAAAGGACTACAACACTTTGCCTTTTATGGTTTTGCTGATGATGAAGATAAACGCTGGGCTAACGAACGAGAAAAAGCATTCAAAAAGATAGTGAAGCGAGAGGGTTATGCCAGCTCAGTCTACCGCGGTAATGACACTAAACCTCATACTTGGCAGTATGACATGAACCGCTTAGCTGACTGGTTGCAAATGTTACCGACACCAACCGGTATAATAGCGGCAACAGATTCTCGAGCACGCCACTTACTGCAAATGTGCGATCATCTTAACCTAATGGTTCCTGACAAAATATCCATTATTGGCATTGATAATGAAGAACTTGCACGTTACTTGGCCCGTGTTTCACTAAGCTCTGTTGCTCAGGGGTGCAAAGAGATGGGCTATCGAGCAGCAAAAATGCTTCACAAACACATTGATGCGAAAGCCAATGGTGATTGTCCTAAAGTACTGAAACAAAAATTCAAGCGCGTACTTGTGCCACCCTCTCAGGTTCACCATCGTCAAAGCTCCGATTACCAAGCGTTAAATGATACTTATGTCATTCAAGCTATGCACTTTATCCGTCAGAATGCTTGCAAAGGTATTAAAGTCGACCAGGTATTAAGTTATGTCGGTATTTCTCGCTCAAACATGGAAGCAAGGTTCAAAAAAGAGCGTGGACACTCAATTCACCAAGAATTACACAACTCTAAGCTTGAAAAATCCTGTAATTTATTAAAGTCCACATCTTTGCCTATTGTAGAAATTGCTGAAATATGCGGATACCCATCATTGCAATATATGTACTCTGTGTTTAAGAAAAATTTAAACAAAACGCCAAAAGAGTTTAGAGATGAAATCCATGAATAATTTCAACAACAACCAGTTAACCAAATCAATCTTTATTGATAACTTTAGTAAAAACATTTAGGAAATTTTGGATACAGAGAGCATATTTACAGATCTTAAAACGGAATTTTTCATTAAAAATGTGAAATCCCTCCTTGATAAGTAACATTACCCTATAAATAGGGTAATGATTAACTACAATCTTATAACGCGATATTGTCAACGAGTTAGTGTAAATATTCTGTCACTAACTCAAGAAAAAATAAATATCACATACCTATTAAAAGCCACACAAGTACTTTTCTTATCTGCCCTCGAAAGGCAATAATTGTTCTATTTATAGTTAAAATTTCATCTTTAATCTATCGTACTAAAATAATATCATTAATAAAAACATTATTAGGAGTTAAACTGATGAAAAAAGTTGCCCTGTTACTTTCTTCTGGTTTTGAGGAAGGGGAAGCCATTAATGTGATAGATATACTACGCCGCCTAAACATATCTGTGACCGTTCTATCTTGCGATAAAAATTATTATCTCATGTCTTATCATGGTGTTAATTTATATGTCGATGATCTACTTGATAACCAACGAAACTTTAAATTTGATGCAATTGCATTGGTTGGCGGTCCACCAAACACAGATAAGTTAGGTTCAGACAAGACTGTAATTCAATTCATTCAAGAACACATTGACTCCGGAGCATACATAGGCGCACTTTGTTCATCTGGCGCTAAAGTACTAGCTAGAAACTCATTGCTTTCTGAGCACCATTACGTTTGCTGTGGAAATTTACACCGCAATTACGATGATGGTTTATATGTCGATCAACCTGTTGTCATTGATGGTCAATTTGTAACGGGTCAAGACTACGGGGTTACCATCGATTTTGCTTTTGCGCTTGCAAGCGTACTGATTGGTAAGCGCCGAACAAGATCGCCAGAAATGGATGATATTGATTGGGTAGCCAAGCACATAAATTATAATCGTTTCACTAACTACCATATGAATTCGATTACAGATAAGAGTTTAGATCCTCATGCAAATTCACTGTAGAGGAAGTGGCCAAGGCTCTTGCTGTATCGCGTAATGGGCTTTATCGATGCGGAACCAATGCAAAAAACTAGGGGGTGATGAAAGCCCCCTGAGTGGACGATATTTATCTTCTTTTTTTATATTCATGAATAATCTGTTCATTCCCGCTTTAATATATATTTAAGTTCCCTAACATATTTGCTAATAAAGTTGCGTTTTACCTGCAAATAATATCAATAAATCCTGAATCTTCCTTCATAAATCCTATTGGGTTTGCAACTCTATTTTTAATTAAATAATAATCAAATTATGCTTCATCAAATCGCCTTCTACAATCTCCACACCTTGTTATTGACACTGCGCCTTCAAAACAATGCCAATATCAAAGCAAAGCAGTGAGATAACTGAATTATAATTCTCAATTCAGAAAATCCCATGTCATAATAAATACATTAAACAAGTAAACAGGGTCCGATATTCTTAAAGCAGTAGCGATTATCTAAATTTGAACGAATAGATAAAACTCATAAGCATTTTTAACTGATAATAAAAAAGGCTTTAAGAAAACTCTTAAAGCCTTTTTATTATCCAATTAATTCAATTGTGTTGGTATTAACCAATAAAAACACTTGGAATTTCATTTGGGTAACGCTCATGCGCAGGTTGATTATAATCAATATCTGACACACCAATAAGGTCTAGCACTTGATACAACGTTTTGCCCACATGACCAAAGGCAATACCAGCATGGTGCGGATAACGTTTTTGAACCAAGACATGGCGGTAAAAGCGCTGCATTTCTGGAATAGCAAATACTGCAATTGAACCAAACGATTGAGGGTCGATATCAAGAATGTCACCTTGCGCTACGTAAGAGCGAAGCTTAGTATCTGCCGTTGATTGAAGACGGAACAACGTCACCTCACCTGCTTTAATTTGACCTTCAAGCGTCCCACGCGTCATGTTTGGCTCTTGTCCAGGCTCAATCAAACTGTGCATGATTTTTTGGAAGCGAATCTGCGAGCTCTTCATACAACTTGGAGCAGTATTACCACAATGGAAGCCCATAAACAGATCTTTTTCTGTGTAGTCACCCATTTGTTCTGCCGCATTCTCAATCATGTCTTTAGGGACGGTATTATTGATGTCCAGCAGCGTTGCAGGATGATTGGTTGCACAAGTAATCATGTACTCAGACAGTGCACCATAAATATCCACTTCACACGCAACCGGGATGCCACGTTCAGCTAGGCGAGCATTGACATAGCAAGGAACAAAGCCGAAGAACGTTTGAAATGATGGCCAACACTTATTCGCAAAGATACCAAAGTTTGCAGCTCCTAGGTTTTGCTCATGGAACGTTAGCAGTGCTACCTCGTATTGAGCCAGTTTTGGCAATAGATCTGGGTAAGGGTTGTTGTCACCAAGTTCACGCTCCATATCCGCAATAATACCTGGAATGTCTGGGTGTCCTTCTGCTTGCTGATAGATCTCAAGTAAATCAAGCTCACTGTTTTCCATCACTTCAACGCCAAGGTCAAACAACGCTTTAATTGGGGCATTACAAGCGACAAAATCGTGTGGACGAGGGCCAAAGCTAAAGATTTTTAGCCCTTTCAAGCCCAAGATAGTGCGTGCAACTGGTACAAAGTCGCCGATCATAGTTGCTACTTCGTCTGGGGTTCCCACTGGGTACTCAGGTATATGTGGACGAATATTACGAAGGCTTGCGCTGTACGAGGCATTTAGCATACCGCAATATGCATCACCGCGAGCGTTGTTAAGGCATGAGGTTGATTCTTCTGCAGCCGATACAAACATAACAGGGCCATCAAAACGCTGTGCCATTTGAGTCAGTGGACCTTCAGGCCCAAAGTTACCCAAATAAATCACTAGAGAATTAATAGATTTGTCCTTCGCTTCTTGAAGAGCCTTAACCATATCATTTTCATTTTCGATAATCGTTTCTAACTCGATAATACGAATATCTTTCTTTTGACATTGTTCTACAACACTGTTTCGCCGTTGCTCTGAAAGTGAAAGAGGAAAGCAGTCACGGCTTACGGCAACAATGCCCATATTTACTTGAGGAATGTTAATCATAATAATCTCTATCTATTTTCCAATCGTTTGTACTTGATATACAACATTGTGACGGTATGGCTTATTTGGC
This sequence comes from Photobacterium sp. DNB23_23_1, assembly GCF_052873815.1. NCBI lineage: Bacteria > Pseudomonadati > Pseudomonadota > Gammaproteobacteria > Vibrionales > Vibrionaceae > Photobacterium > Photobacterium sp. DNB23_23_1. Next base: position 120,389 of record NZ_JBNNXT010000014.1, read on the forward strand.
CCGTAAATACAATCTTGCTTGTTATCCATATTAATTTGATTTGGATAGCATTGTGTTTCCAAGCATAATCCCGCATGTTTTTTATAAACTTGTGAGTTTCGACCAAGCTCATGATTCAAGAAATTACCGGTATAGAACTGCATACCTACTTGGTCACTGGCAACATGCAGCTTTAATCCAGTTGTCTCTTCATAAACAACGGCATTGGGTTGTAATTCTGTGGCGTCAAAGCACCAACAATGGTCAAAACCACCAGCCGCTTGTAATTGCTCATTCGCTTGAATCATCCCCTCTTTGATCTTCAGTTGTTGACGAAGATCAAAAGGTGTATTTGCTACTGGCGCTTCAAACAATGGGATTGCACAACTATCAACGCACAAGTAACGGTCAGAGTGAATCTGTACACTGTGATTTAGCACATCTTCACTTTCACTGAGGTTGAAATAAGTATGTTGTGTCATGTTTATTGGTGTTAAACCATGTGGCATCGCTTCATAACAAATACACAACTCACTTTGCTCAGTAAGATGATAGGTAACAACAAAATCAATAGTATGAGGATAACCCGCTTCACCTGCATTCACGGTGGTCGTAAGCTTTAATGTCATGTCATCAACACGAGTGACATCCCAGCGCTTTTCACCAAGGTTAGCAGAAGCACCGTGCAAGTGATTTGTGCCTTCATTTAATTCTAAAGCGTAATCAACATCATCAATTGAAAAACGGCCATTCGCAATACGGTTCGCCCAAGGACCAACGATACACCCGAGGTAGCACCGACCTTTAAGGTACTCGCTCGGTGCTTCATAACCTAAGACAATATTCCTCGTTTGACCGGTTTTATCTTGTGCATAAAAATTGACAATCAAACCTCCAAGATCAGAAATATCGACCTGTGTACCTCGCTGGTTAGTTAATGAGAATAATTGGTATTCCCCCCAGCTCATCACATTTAAATTTGCCATAATAGATTCATCCGAAGCATTTCAATAATTAAATTTTGCGACTTATGGAAATGTTTTTCTATTATGTTTTTTTAATATTGAATGTATAAAATAAGTTATTGTGAGCAAAGGCAAATATCGATAAGTCCTTATCAGACATAATCCTTGAAGTAAAATGGCAGATCCTATCCACATGATAAATAAGCGCAGAGTCTTACTTGTAATGACAAAGACAACGGCTGACCTGTCATTACAAACAGCAGGTTTATGCTTTATTTAATTGCCCTATTTTAAACGTAACAATAAAAAACCCGAGCACGGAAAGTAACTCGGGAATAGTATTTATGCGGGTTAATTAAACTTATACCAACCTAAATAAGTATTTGATCAGTTTTACTGGTTAAAATCGCTGCTATCTATGTTAGAGATTTTGTAATTAGAGCCACTAGTTACTGCAATCTCTGCCTTGATAACAACCATTTTTCCTGCGTAATACATAGATCAATTACTTATCCAGATTGGTATTAATGATTTAGATCAATTCATCTATCATGATTAATCGATAGAGACTTCACACACCATTTTCCACTCTCTTGGCAACACCTTCTTACCCGGTTTCACTTTGATAGTGTGACGAGACTCAACCTCTTGAGAAGAACGAGCGAGCATCAAGTCAAATTCCCCCCCTTCAACAACACGTTGATGAGATGAATCAGTAAAGCTCAACATATCAATTGGCAACGTAAAGGTGACGGTTTTCGTCTCACCCGCTTCTAAGTGTACCTTTTTAAAGCCTTTAAGCTCTTTAACAGGACGTACAACAGAGCACACTTTATCACGTGCGTACAACTGAACAATTTCAGCACCTGAACGATCACCGGTATTGGTGATGTCCACAGAGAGCGTCACTGACTCATCAAAGTCATAATCTACTTTTACAAGTGTTGTATTACTATAATCGAAGTTTGTGTAGCTCAGACCAAAGCCAAAGTTAAATCGAGAACCGAAGTGGAACGCTATCGGCGTCCCCGCGCTCTTCAACTTATGGTTGTAGAAATACGGCACTGCGCCCACATTCTTCGGAATTGAAATCGTCAATTTACCGCTAGGATTCGTCACACCAGTTAGTACATCAGCAATGGCATCTGCACCACATTGACCCGGGGCCCATCCGTACACAATAGCAGCCGCTTCATCTTCTGCACGTCCTAAGCAGTATGGACGACCGCCAGTCACTAGAACCACAACCGGTTTACCGCTATCTAACGCGGCATCGAGCAACTGCTGTTGTACACCCGGTAAGTTCAAAGAATCCGCATCTGAGCCTTCACCAATAGTACCGGTTTGGAATAGTCCCGCTAGATCACCCACACAAACGACAGCCACGTCAGCATCACTGATAATAGAAACTGCAGATTCAATATTCGATGTATCCATGCTCACTGGTGATGTCGTATTCTGTGCGACTGCCATGTCTACATCACCAGGGAATACCGGCGCACCACCATGACGTTCAGTTAATATATCGCAGCCTTTTTTGTAACCGATGAGCGTCACACGATCTTCTAATGCTTCTTTGATCGATTTTGCAACACGCTCTGACGCATCGCTGCCACTCAAGATAAGATGTACAGGAAAACTGTAACCACCAAGCAGTGCCAATGGATCATCAGCCGTAGCACCGAGTAATGCAACTTTGCTGTTTTGCGCCAGCGGTAGCTGGCCGTCATTTTTCAGCAATACAATCGATTCGCTTGCCGCTTGATATGCCAACTCTTCGCTCAATTCATTATGTAGCGAATCTGTTGGAACCGGCGTGTATGGTTTTTCAAACAAACCAAGATCAAACTTCACAGACAAGATTCGAGATACAATTTCATCGATCTTCTCTTGCGTAATAAGGCCTTGATCTACAGCTTGACTTATGTACGTCGTGCACGCATCGTCCGGCAGTTCAACATCCAGCCCCGCATTGAATGCTTGTGCTGCTGCATCTACACGGTCTGTTGCCGTTGCGTGATGCTCGCTAAGAAGTTCAACGCCGCCATAGTCAGCCACAATAAGACCATCGAAGCCCCACTGATTACGCAAAACTTCCGTCATTAGGTAAGATGAACTATGGCACGGCTCACCATCAATATCATGGTAAGCAGGCATCACAGAACCTGCATTACCGAGCTTAACTGCCATTTCAAATGGTAATAAAAAGGTATCATTCAGCTCTTTAAAACCTAGATTTACCGGAGCGTGGTTTCTCGCACCTTCACTTGCCGAGTGGCCGACGTAATGTTTAAGCGTCGCAATCAAATCGCGATCCTTACCTTGCAAGCCTTTCACATAGCTGGTCGCCATCATTCCGACTAAGTACGGGTCTTCCGCCAATGTTTCTTCCGTTCGCCCCCAGCGAACATCACGCGATACATCCAGTACCGGCGCTAGCCCTTGTTTTGCCCCGACTGTCCGAGCTTGGCGACCAATATCTTCAGCCACTTTCTCGATCAGCTCTGGGTTCCAAGTGTGACCGTAGTTCAGAGAAGAAGGATAAAGCGTCGCACCTTGTGCCATTAAACCGACTAAGCATTCTTCGTGAGAAATTGCAGGAATGCCTAAGCGTGTCTCTTCAATTAAATATTTTTGAAGCTCATTAAGTGCTTTAACTCCTTTCTCAGCACCGACAGTATGTGTACCTAGTGGACGTGTAATTTGACCAAGGCCATGCTTCAATTTTTCTTGTACCGTGCGAGATGCGCTGTTATTCGACATTTCTAACTCACGCTCTTGGTGGTCACCGCTCTCATCCAAGATCAACCATTGTGCACCCAACTGAGCCACTTTCTCTTCTAAAGTCATTTGGGAAAGCAGATCTTTCACACGTTCAGTTGTGGTGTAATTAGCGTCTTTATAGATACACATAATCAAATTCCTAATTTTGGAAATTTAAAATAATTTCTGTCTTCTAAGCAACAATGCTGTGTTGCATACATGAAAAATGTTTAGTTAGCCCCACTTGCTCGGGGCTAATCAATTCTGTTCAGGAGTAAAAGCAGTCAGGGGGTTAACTCAGCTGGGCATTATGAACCGTTTTGTTTTCTTTAGTGAGTTGCTTGGCATCAAGCTCTAACAATGCCTTAATTTGAATAAGCTTCTGCTTATCAAGCTTATAGAACATCATGAAGATAGCTAACGAAGCAAACATCACACCGGGAACAACGGTATAAAGTAGGTTAATCGCCTTGATCGCCTCTGCCGGTTGTACTTCAGCACCGCCAACGTAACCTGACCAGGCCAGAATCCAGCCTACGGCTGCACCACCTAGCGCGATACCTAACTTGATAGCAAATAAATTGGTAGAAAACACCATGCCACCTAGTGAGCGGTTGCTTCGTGTTTTCTCATAATCCACGACATCTGACATCATGCTCCAAAGGATTGGTGTTGTCGCGTTTTGAACCACCCCTAAAACCATGGCGATAACAAAGATCAGCACAACATTTGACGGTTCAACCATGTACATCAACATGGAAACAAAACCAGAAACCACAATTAGTGCGCGGTAAACCATCGGTTTGTCATATTTACCAAACACCGGAGAAGAAAGCGTCGCACCTACAATCGCGGCAATCATGGTGGCAATCATGAACATTGTGGCAAGCTCTGGTCGCTCCATTACTGTATTAACGTAATACATGGTGGTTGCGCCTTTTAGCACCACACCAGTCAACAGAATAATATTTACGATGAACAATACCCGCCATTGATGGTTAGCCGCAAGTAACTTGAGATCCGCCCATACAGACTGCTTCTCTTCGATATCAGGAACATGACGCTCTTTCGTATTGGCAAAGCTGACAAAGAATAGAGCAATCGCGATTAAACCCATTACAGCCATGGCACCAAGGTAACCTTTTTGAAGATCACCACTACCAATTAAATCAACCAATGGCAAAGCAACTGTCGCGACCACTAAACCACCGGTGGTGCTCAATGCAAAGCGGTAAGACTGTAAAGATGTTCTCTCGACTGAGTCATTGGACAAGGCATTTGCCATCGCGCAATACGGCACGTTAATTGCTGTATACATTAGCGTAAGGAAAATATATGACGCATAGGCGTATACTATTTTGCCCGTTTCACCAAAGTCAGGCGTGTAGAAAGCTAACATACATGCCCCACCAAATGGTATTGCCATCCATAATAAGTACGGGCGGTAACGGCCATGTTTTGATTGGGTTCGGTCGACAATCGACCCCATTAAAGGATCGGTTACTGCATCAATCACTCGAACTAGAAGAAACATTGTGCCCATATGAGCAGGCGATAGCCCGTATACGTCAGTATAAAAGAAAGCAAGGAATAGCATCACTGTTTGCCAAACAAAGTTACAGCCAGTGTCCCCTAAACCATAAGCGACTTTCTCTCTTACGGTCAATTTAATCGATGTCATTGTTATTCTCCGGGTACAATATTATTTGCCTTTATTTTTAACTTTTAATTTGAACTATTCAATTTACCCAAAATCGCAATTAATTTACGTTATTTTGCTTGTGTGACCCGAGTCAATATTTCTAATTAAAACCAAATTAAAAAACTTTAAAATCAACACGTTGAAAACTTACAACTCTATTTTATCATTAATAATAAAACTTGTGCACCACAACACTATTATTAAATTTATTAAATTTAAAAACGAAAATAATAATTGATGAATGAATGAAAAAACAAACCATCCAATCACAACTATTAACAAATAAAAACAACAACCAAACGGAACAACCACAATAAGCAAGAGCTTTAATGGATTTAGATAAAAAGCACCCAAAACCATTAACACCCTTCTTTCCATCACTATGATGTAGACAGGATGATTTTTGATCAAAGTTGAAAGATCGCCTACGTTTTGTATCCGCCCCATGATTCCACGGGGCGATTATTAATGAGAGAAGTTCCAAGGAAGTAGAGAGTCGATATCCGGCTC
>NZ_JBNNXT010000015.1:0-117128 GCF_052873815.1 Photobacterium sp. DNB23_23_1
ATTGACGCAAACGACTTCTGACAATGAGCTTTTCCTTGCAAAATCGGAGCAGACCATACATTTTTTAATATTTCATTATGTTCTTCGAGGCGAGCCAGTTTCTTCTTCAATTCACGGATCTCAATTTGCTCTGGCGTCATCGGAGAAGCTTTCGGTGAAATGCCTTGTTGCTCTTCTTTGAGTTGGCGAACCCACTTATCCATGGTGGATTTACCGACATTCATTGCCTTGGCTGCTTCAGCTACCGAGTAGCCTTGGTCAAGAACTAACTGCGCAGCTTCAAGTTTAAACTCGGGGCTAAATGTTCTTCTAATACGTTTTGTCATTGTGTCACCTGTTAACTTCCGAGGTGATGATATCACCTCTAATCAGGTGGCCAAATTAACTATGCCACTTCACTGAACCACTTCACCGCTTTCGATAACGGTTTTACGTACTTTATCCGCAAACTCAAGCGCTTCTTCACGGATCTTATCTTCATCAACGGTTGTCATGGTGCGATCTTTCATCAAGATATTACCGTCAACAATAGTGTGTTTTACATTTGGCGCATAAGCTGAGTAAACCAGTGCAGAGTATGGGTTGTAAACTGGTACCATATTAGGTGCTTTGGTATCGATAACAATGATATCTGCTAGCTTGCCTACTTCCAACGAGCCGATGGTATCTTCCATATGAAGGGCACGGGCTGCACCGATAGTTGCCATTTCAATAACTTTGATTGGTGGCATTGCAGCACGATCTTGGTTTACTAGCTTATGGACTTTGGCGACCTGATTAAACTCATCAATGGTTGAAATGGTATTACCAGACATTGGACCATCAGTACCTAGACCGATGCGTAAGCCTTCTTCCTGCATTTTCATTGCTGGAGAAACACCTTTTGCCGATTTGATGTTAGCACTCATGTTGTGAGCAATACCAACATCGTGCTTTTTCAGTAGTTCAATGTCGCTATCGCTAACATGGATGACATGGGCACCAACAAGTTTTGGCGTTAGGGCACCGATGTCTGCCATGTATTCAACAGGAGACATTCCACCACTACGTTCAGCGATAACTTCCTCTTCACGATCAGATTCTGCAAGGTGGGTCAAAACAGGTACGTCATACTTCAAAGACAATTCAGTGATCTTTTTCAATGTCTCTGTGGTGTTAGTGTAGGGTGCATGCGGAGCAAATGCCGGCGTGATTCGAGGGTGATCTTTATATTCCTCGATGAAGTTAACGGCATATTTGATGCCTTCATCAGCATTTGCTGCATCGGCGACTGGGAACATAATTACTGTTTCACCCAAGATGGCACGCATACCAATTTCATCAACTGTTTTTGCCACTTCATCTTCGAAGTAGTACATGTCGGCATAGGTGGTTACGCCACCTTTCAGCATTTCGACGTTACCTAGCTGAGCACCGATGCGTACCATATCGCGAGAAACCAGATTCTTTTCTAACGGGAATATATAACGGTGTAGCCGATCTGGCACATCATCAGCAAGCGAGCGGAAGACCGTCATGGACACGTGGGTGTGGGTGTTGATAAGGCCCGGTATGACAATATCGCCATCAGCATCGATAATTGTCTTCGCCTCAAATTCTTTAAGATCGCTGCCGTCAGTTACTGCGACAATTTTATTTCTTTTAACCGCAACAAGACCATTTTCATAAACGTTTTTGTCTTCATCCATGGTGAGGACTGTGGCGTTTTTGATGAGTAAGTCGACATTTTCAGCGGCTACGCTAGTTGCACTAGCAAGACAAGCAACAGCAAGAGAAACGGCTATAAGCGTTTTTTTGAACATGATTATTACCAGGCATCAATGAAATTGCGCAGATAATACCTAATAGCAATGTATTGAAAATTAGTATTACATTCTCTAATGGCAATTTGTGAGCATGGTCACTGTTTGGCGGGTGATTATTTACAAAGCGAAGAATAAAGAAGCGAAAGTGACAGGGCGAAACGTTTGCGTCGCCCCGTTCTGAGTGTTTATGTCTGTTTTATATGTTGCTTGCGTAACGCATATACCATCCATATTGTCAGTACACTGCTACATAGTGGTAGAGCTATCCAGACGCCGTCGACACCCAGCAGTTTCGCTAAGCTAAAAATGAACAGGCTGATCAGGATAAGTTTGCCGCCGGACAGCATGGAGGCTTCTCGAGCACGGTTGATCGATTGGAAATAGGTCGCACCTACCAGCAGCATACCTTCCGTTGGCAAGCCCCAGAAATAGTGCTGAATACCGTTAATTGCAACCGGGTGTAGGGCGGGGTTATCACCGGCAAAAGCGTACACTAGCCAATCGGGATAGCTGTAAATAAATGCGACACCGATGAGCGCAAAACCAAGCGTTGTCGCAAAGGCGAGGTTTCTTATGGCGATTACTCGGTCGTGTCGACCTGCTCCAGTGTTGTAGCTGGTGATCGGTTGGATCCCTAATGCTATTCCTTCAAAAATAAGATAAAAGAAGGCTTCGGTATAACTCACAATCCCGTATGCCGCGACATGGATTGGTTTGCCTACCCATAGAAAGGCTTTATTGTGCAGTGTAAGCACCACAGACAAGTATAAGTACATCAATAAGCTGGAAAAGCCGAGCTGGCAAATTTGACCTACATCGTGCCACCTCAAACGAAGTGTTTGCCAAGTAATTCGCAGTTGGCTCTTATCTGAGAAAAAGTGCTGAAGGCAAAGTACGGCTGTTGCGAGTTGTGAGAGCATGGTAGCGATGGCCGCACCGGTAAGCTCCCAGGGAATAACAACAATAAATAACCAGTCCAGCACGACATTAAGTACACCGCCAAGGATCATGATCAAAGTAACACGTTTGGGTTGTCCGTCATTTCGTAACAGGGCCGAAAAAGCCATTGAGGTGATAGGGAACGCACCAAGGCTGAAATACCAAAACAGATAGTCCGATGCCATCTTTAATATTTCCCCTTCCGCGCCTAACCAGCGAAGTAAGGCATCACCGTAAAGCACACCGATAGAGCAGGCGATTAAAGATATCACGACACACAGTGATAGGGCATTACCTACAATATTCTTAGCTTGTTGTTCATTGCCTTGACCTAATTTTATCGACACCAACGCCGAGGCTCCCATGCCGACCATGGCACCAAGCGCATATAGGACCGAACCGATAGGGTAACCGAGCATAATGCCGGCAAGGCCATTTTCGCCGATGAAATGACCGACAAACATGCCGTCAATGGCGACGTAGATCCCGGTTACCAGCATGGCGGCAATAGTGGGAATGGTATAACGCAAGAAAAGGCGCCCGATCGAGTCGTCCTTCAAGGATAGGTGTGACGCTGATGACATGGTTGACTACTTATGCAAAGGTATAAAGGCACTCAATAAGAGATATTTAAGTACTGTCTTATCGTTTGTTTCACGTTTTAGAGGGTGGTGGAGGTGGTACTCACCGTGGGATATATGATGCCCGTCATGTAGCTGCTCCGCTAAGCTGTCGGTTGAACTTAGTAGCTTGATACCATCAGTGATGTACTCTTCAACATTTTTAGGTAATTGTCCTAACCACCAAGCAGGGATCTCTTTACTGGCTTTGCTGCGGTCAAACCAATGATCGGCAACGACGACAATGTAGGTTGGTTTTGCCGGTGTAAGAGTGGTTCTTACATCCGCAATAGTCTTAATCAACCCTTGCCTGCAAGCCTTGTTAGCACTGAGCAAACGGTGAGCAATAACAGCAATGGAAAACTCTGTTGTGTCGATAACGAAAACAGGCTGAGAAACTTGTTCGTCATTTTTGTGTTGCGAAAAGTGAGCGTCGAGTCCTGCTTGTTGCAGGGTTGCCATGATCCTGCGACACAGTGCCATACCAAGATGATTTTCACGCATCCCACGGTTGTGGACCGTTGGATAATGCTGCGCACAAAGCTTTGAGCAGTCCTGTTGAAACTGCTCGATACTTGTTGAAAGGTAATCAGAAATTAGTTGTTCAGAAAACAAGGTTGCCCCACTAGCTCACAACATGACTGGAGTGGGAAACCTATTTCTCCAGTCTAAAAGTCCTGTTCGGACGTCGATTCATATATCGTATCAGAAAAATAGCGAACAGCACCTAATATCAGTAATTTAGTGAGTGTAAAACAGTGACTTATTTAACACGAACCAGATTAAACCTAGCAGTAAGTCCTTTAGTCAGCGCTTTGTAGCGAAAAGCCAATAGCCCGATTGAAATAGAAAGGTAGATCATGGGTTCGATGAGACCTGATTTTACCGACCAGATGTAATGAATGGGTACCAGCAAGGTAGCGAGGTACACCCAGTTATGCAGTTTTTGCCAGTGCTTACCCATACGTCGCTGAATGCTTTGGGTAGAGGTGACTGCAAGGGCGAATAAAATCACCCAACTGACAGCACCGATAGTGAGGTATGGCCTGCTTATAATTTCGTCGAGCACCAATGACCAGTTGAAATTTAAATCAAGTACCACATAACCTATCAGGTGAAGCACGGCCCAGAAAAAGCAGTACAAGCCTAATAAGCGACGAACACGAACAAGCATTCCAGCTTTCAGGAGTTTGGCTATGGGCGATACACACAAAGTCAGTAGCAGGGTATTCAGAGCTGCTTTACCGGTGAAGTGGCTGATCCCCTGTATTGGGTCAGCACCTAAGCCGCCAGTCAATGTCAGGTACACAAGTTGTGCGATAAAGATCAGTGACACACCGTGTATCAGTACTTTGAGCCAAAACACTTGGCGTGGCGTCATCTTTAATCGCCATTGAGTCGTCATTTGTGATGGCATCATGTTCTCCTGCCTAATATCTATAATTAAAGTGATGTCTAGAAATTACGTTTGAGATCCAGACCTTTATACAGCGAGGCGACTTGTGTCTCATAGCCGTTAAACATCTTGGTAGGTTCTCGGCGGCTACTAAAGATGCTGCCTTCACCAATAAAACGTTCACTGGATTGACTCCAGCGAGGATGATCGACTCTTGGATTTACGTTGGCATAGAAGCCATATTCGTTAGGTGCCAGAATATTCCATGTCGTTGGTGGCTGTTTGTTTGTAAGGGTAATCTTGACCACAGACTTAATACTTTTGAAGCCGTACTTCCATGGCACGACCAGTCTTATCGGCGCACCGTTTTGTGGTGCCAACGTTTTGCCATAAAGACCTACGGATAAGAGAGTGAGTGGATGCATGGCTTCATCCAGCCGTAATCCTTCTAGATATGGGTAATCAATACCACCACCTAAGCGACGGGAGGCTTGCCCTGGCATTTGTTTGGGGTCGTAAAGGGTTTCAAAGGCGACATATTTCGCGCTACTGAGTGGCCCTGCTTTTCTTAACAACGAGGCGAGGGGAAAGCCTAACCAAGGAATATTCATCGACCAAGCTTCAACACAGCGCAGGCGATAAATTCGTTCTTCGATAGGAAAAGAGTTAAAGATATCTTCATAACCTAATGTGATCGGATTACTGACCAAACCGCCGATGTCGATATTCCATGGGTTGGTTTTGAAGTTTTGGGCTCTTTCGGCAGGATCGGACTTGTCAGTCCCAAATTCATAAAAGTTATTGTATTCCAGTACCTTGTTTTCAGGAGTCAGTGATAGCGACGTATTGGAGTAGGATGAAGAGCGTGAAGTCAGTGCTCGGCGTTTATCAACTGGCGCTTCTTTCTTGCCAAAGCCATCAAAAAGGCCTGCTTGGGCGGTTTGTGCAAGGGGTAAGCTTGCCGCAGTAATACCCAATGCTTTTAAAATGGTCCTTCTTTGCTTGTAGATAGCTTCTGGTGTGGCCTCGTTCTCACTCAAAGACAGCGGTGAGGGTTTCTTTATGAGCATTGAATATTCCTTTATCAAAGATGATGTTAAACAAGTAGACCTAGCCACTTACCGATAAATTTCACGATATAGTGGGATTTCGTTACTAAAACGAGTAAGGTCAGCGAACTCAGCCTATGGCTTATCTTGTTAAATACGGTGTAACAACGGTTCGTGTTTAAACCAAAGTAAGTATTCTTCTGGCCATGAAAAAGAATAGTGGGAAATCATAGCGATATGTCGAAAATGAACGAATTTAATGCCAACATTGAGCTGCAGCACATCTACCTAGAAGCACACAGCGAACGTTATTACTCCCTGGGGCAGTACTTTGAGGCATACTACTGTTATCGACATAATCTGGTGACTCGACAAGGAAAGCCGGACTGGCAGCAGTTATTCACCTTTGCCAAGGGGTCCCTTAAAGCGAAAGCATGCTTGGTGCGCAAAGAGACCATTAAAGAATTGGTACTTCCGTTATCCGTACTTACAGGGAAGCTCAAAACATTAGTTCGCGATGATGAATTGACGGTAGAAGCGATAGGGAAGCTTTTAGATAAACATTTGGAATACGTGATCCTGTCACGTTGTGAATTGCAAAAGCTCCACAAGTTAGGTTATGAAAACCGTATGCCACCATCTTTCTTTCAGCCAGACAATGCGGAATACCAAAACCCAATGAGTCGATTTACTTTGGCAGAGATCCAATTTTAAGCAAAGCATTCTCATGTTGCGCGAAGAGTTGCTTGGCTTCAGTTTTTGTTTAGATTATTTTGTCCTAAACTGCCTGAAAAAAAGGAATTTTAGACAGTATGCTCATAGAGGGAAGCATTGGGGTAAAGTCAGCTTTAATTGTAGAGGGCGGGGCGATGCGCGGTATTTTTGCCGCTGGTGTGCTCGACCATTTCTTTGAGATAGAGCACCGCCCATTTGATTTCTGCATCGGTGTGTCAGCCGGTTCGACAAATTTAGCCGCATGGTTGGCAAACCAGCCTGGCCGTTCACACCGTGTTATTACCGATTATTCTTGCCGCAAGCCTTTCATTGATTTGCCGAGATTTTTCCGTGGTGGTCACTGGTTGGACATTGACTGGCTTTGGGATATCACGATTGATGAAATTCCAATTGATGGCTGGGAATTAGAGCAGCAACCGATACCTCTGTTTGTGGTCACAACCAATGTGGCGACTGGAGAGGCACATTACATTGAGGCGACAGAGCAAAACCTTAATCAATTATTAAAAGCATCTTGTGCTGTTCCTATCGCTTATCGTCACTATCCTGAAATGGATGGTTTTCACATGACCGATGGTGGTGTGGCTGACTCTATTCCTGTCATTAAAGCTTATGAAATGGGGGCTCGGGACATTACCGTGGTGCTTTCGCGCCCGCATGGTTATCGGAAAAAGGCGCCCAAAATTCAGTGGTTAGTGAGAAAGCTGTTAAACGATACCCCTTGTCTGGCTGAGGCAATGATGAAGCGTGCAGACACGTATAATCAGGCCATTGACTTTATTGATAACCCACCTGAAGACTGCCGTATTAATGTTATTGTACCGCCGGTGGAGTTTGAGGTCGGCCGAGTTACAACAAACAGTCAAAAATTGCAAAAGGGCTATGAGCAAGGTATTGCCGCAGCGAAACGGCTTAAAGTCTAATACCAAGCTACACTTCGTTTGTGAAACAGACTGAAGGTGTATATCTAATATGATGAAAACACTGCAGCTTGGTTTTTCGGGCAGTTGCTACTGGTGCATGGAAGCCGTGTTCCAGTCCCTTGATGGAGTAATATCAGCAGAGCAAGGCTGGATGAGTGCGGGTAATGGTTATGATCGCTATGAGGCCGTTCTGGTAGAATACGATCCGCTTACTCTCTCTATATCGGTTTTAGTCGGTGTTCATCTACACACTCATCACGCGACCTCAAGCCACCCACTTCGTTGCCGTTATCCATCTGCAATATACACCTACACGGAGTCACAGAGGCTGGTAGCAATTGAAGCGATAGCACTTCATCAAGAGGATTTTTCTGAACAGTTGGTAACAGGTGTTGAGGAGGCAGGGTCGTTTACTCCCTGTGAGGACGAGAAACAGGGGTACTATTTCAATCACCCTGAGCGGCCGTTCTGTGAAGGTCAAATTGCCCCTAAACTACATGTTCTTTTGTCTCGATTCGGGATGTATGTCAATGCTGAAAAAAGACAGATCATCGAGCAGGCGAGTAAAGGTCTGTATTATCCTGATAGCTGATGAAAAAAGGCGGATCCGATGATCCGCCGAAAGAGCTAGTGAGCTATGGTTCTTTTTATATTAAGCCGCGCCGATAATGCCGCCATCGATACGCGTGATTCGAATGACAGAAGAGCGTGGAATTGTATTACCGCCATTAGGGAAGTGAGAAGGCGCTAGATCTTCACCAGGATGCTGGACGCCGATGAACATGGTTTTCTGGTCTGGGCTGAACGTCAGACCTGTAATTTCACAAGCGATGGGCCCGGTTAAGAAGCGGCGAACTTCACCGCTGTTAGGATCCCCACACAGCATTTGGTTGTTACCCATGCCGGCAAAATCCCCTGTGTTGGAATACTTACCGTCAGTTTGGATCCATAAACGACCTGCGTTATCAAAGCCGATGCCATCAGGACTGTTAAACATATTATCGGCATTAATGTTGTCGCTACCCGCCATCAGGCCTTCATGTACGGTCGGATTACCAGCAATGAGGTACAGATCCCAGTCGAAGTTATTTGAGGTGTGATCTTGACCTGAAGGCATCCAGCGTACAATGTGCCCATATGGGTTCTTTTCTCGTGGGTTGACTGCATCAACCGGCTGGTTAGCTTTAACACCACGGTACTTGTTGTTAGTCAAGGTGCAGAAAACGTGTTGGTTTTTGGGATTTACAGCAACCCATTCAGGACGGTCCATGGTGGTTGCACCGACTTGCGTTGCCGCTTTACGGGCAAAAATCAGCACATCAGCTTGGCTGTTAAAGCCATTTTCTTTCGTTAACCCGTTTTTACCAAACGTCAGCTCAACCCATTCCCCTTTACCTTGCAGTTCACCTTCTTCGGCGTTGAACTTAGCAACGTATAGTGTGCCTTCGTCAAGTAGGTCACGGTTGGCACTTGGATTGTTGGCATCGTATTTGTTCTTAGAGACGAAGCGGTAAAGGTGCTCGCCACGTTCATCATCACCTAAGTAAACCACTATATAACCGTCATTGTTGACCGTTAAAGCCGCGTTTTCATGTTTGAAGCGGCCCAGCGCAGTGCGTTTTTTCGGTGTTGAATTTGGGTTCATCGGATCAATTTCAACGACCCAGCCATGGCGATGAGGTTCGTTAGGGGTTTTCGCTAAGTCAAAACGGTCATCGTGCTTGTACCAGTTATAGCCCGAATCCGTTGTTTTTAAACCATAGCGTGCGTAGTTGCTATCTAGTGCTGGTTTTTCTTTGGATCCAAACAAACCATTGAAGTTTTCTTCGCAGGTAAGGTAAGTGCCCCATGGCGTCTCGCCATTTGCACAGTTGTTGAAGGTGCCAAGGACGTTGGTACCTTTAGGATCCGCCGCCGTTTTCAATCGATCATCACCAGCGGCAGGACCGGTTAATTCCATTTCGGTGTTGGCAGTAATGCGGCGGTTTAAACGACCATTAAGATTGACTTCCCATTTGCCGTCCACTTTTTGTAATTCAACGACAGAGATGCCATGTGCATTTTGTGATTTAAGTACGTCGTCAGCAGACATCTGTTTGCCCTGATGGGTAAACAGGTATTCATGGTTGGTGTACTCGTTATTGATAGATAGGACACCACGATCATCGCTGATCTGGAAGAAGGTCATACCGTCGTTATTATCACCAAACTGACGAGCTTGTGCCTTGCTATCCGCATTTTGATTAAAGGCAGGGGCATCTTTGAATAAAGGATCACCCCAGGAAATAAGCACATCAGCCTGATAACCTTTGGCAACGATCACTTTGTCTTCAGTTGAGGCGGAGATAGCCTCAAAGCCAATAAGACCGTTGTTGTCTTTTGTTTCCGCAATGGCGCTAGAAAGCGGGGTGGCTCCAAAAAAAGCAACAGTGCTTGCTGCCGACGTGGCTTTTAGGAACTGGCGGCGGTTCAGGCCTTTTTCGATGATTAGATTAAATTCTGGCTCTGCTCGTTGAGAATAATCCGTTTTGGCGGTCATTTATTGCTTCCTTTTTATTATCGCATTTAAGGCTGTCATGCATATTATTGCCTGTATGCTAACGACCGGTTGTGACAGAAATGTATCATTTTGGTGAACATCGCTTTACGTAATGAAAGTAATTAATCGGCACCACCGCAAACGTTTGCCCTCAATTGTTTCAAAGTGTTTCAGAGGGCGCTTATTTAAAATTACAACGTTGAATTCAAAACTTAGATCATTAAAATCCGCGCCCAAGAATTATTAAATTGTATATTTTTGGTGAGACGGACCAAAAGTTTCTACTTCAGGACCTATTCTTGAAACTACAATTTATCTGTAGCCAGTTAGTTATACACCTTGGTTCAGATGTCTTACTCTAAGTATCTATTTAATAATGTCTTTCCTGTGCTTTTACCCTTAGGGATTTGTTGTGAATTTGGATAAGATATTTAAACTTTCTGAGCGAAAGACAACTGTTTCGACCGAAATGTATGCAGGTTTTATTACCTTTTTAGCGATGAGCTACATCCTTGCAGTGAACCCTGCCATTTTAGGGGATATCCCTGGTATGGATAAGGGCGCGCTTTTCACAGCAACCGCGATTGCATCTGGCATCGCAACATTAGTGATGGGGATTTGGGGAAATTACCCTGTTATGTTAGCGCCGGGCATGAGCATGAACGGCTTCTTTAAAGGTATCTTGTTAAGTGGTGCAATCGCTCTTGTATGGCACGAAGCACTGTTGGGTATCTTCATTTCCGGTATCATTTACCTTCTGCTTAGTCTGACTTCACTCCGTAAGAGTTTGATTGAAGCTATCCCTGAAGATCTTAAACTGGCTATTTCGGTTTCTCTTGGCCTGTTCATTGCGTTTCTCGGTCTGAAGAATGCAGGAATTATCGTATCTAACCCTATCATTCTGGTTAGCCTTGGTGATATACGAGACCCGCAAGTTGCGATTGCCTATATCTCTATCTTCATTGCTCTGGCTTGTATGATCCGTAACATTAAGCTGGCAACTTTCTTTGCCTTCATTTCTGCGATTGTACTTACCGTGGTTGCAGATGTGTTGATGGGAACGAATAACGCCCCTATACCTGACTCGATTGTTTCTCTGCCACCGAGCATTGCACCGACCTTTGGTCAAATATTCAATTTCTCAGGGTTTACACCTGAAAAAGTATTTGATCTGGTGTTTGTTGTGTTGGTTTTCTTGATTGTCGACTTTTTTGATGGTCTCAGCACCATTGTTGGAGTTGGGCGCGATGCGGGCATTATTGATAAAGATGGTAAAGTGCCTAACGCAAAATCTGCGCTAATTGCTGATGCTGGTGGTACGGTCGTCGGTGCGGTATTAGGAACAACTTCTGTAACTGCGTTCTCTGAATCAGGTATTGCCTCGTCTCAAGGCGCGAAAACCGGTTTGAGTGCTGTTGTTGCTGCAGGACTTTTCTTTGCTTCATTATTCTTCTACCCAATATTCTCTGTTTTTTCGGCTGCTATGGTTGCCCCTGCAATGGTCGTTGTCGGTATCTACATGATTGGACGAATTGCGAAGATCCGTTGGGATGTGATTGAAGTAAGAATCGCGTCCTTCTTTACGATTATGTTTACCATTTTGTCATTCTCTCCTGCGAATGGTATGGCAATGGGCTTTGTGAGTTATGCGTTCTCTATGGTCGTTGCTGGCAAAGGCAAAGACGTTCACCCGGTGATTTATTCTCTGGCTGCCATGTTCCTCGCATATCTATTATTTATCTAATACGGATAGAAAGCGCATCGACGAAAGCGGCCTCAAGGCCGCTTTTTGCGTTATTAGCGCTACTGAATTCAAAGTGTTGTTTGGGAATAGGGGGAGTACAACCTTTGCTTATAATACCAACCTACATAAATACTTGATCAACGACTTACCCAGATTGGTATAACAAGCAGCTTTTAAAATATTAGTATCAAACAAGTTGCCCATTTGGTTGCAAGTAAAAGCATGACCCATAGAGCAATAAAGGTTAGTTCACAAAATAAATTGGTTGTCGCGGTATGCTATTGGTGAGCATAAAACTAACATATTGTGGTTAATTTTTGTGCTTTAGTCGTTGATTTATAGCAAAACTTGACACTCTAGGGGTGGAAATGGTTTGATCTATACATCACCTTATTATTTACAGGGCTAACTATTTTGCGGCGCGACTTTACTGAAACATTATCTTGCCTACCAAGCTAACCTTATTGGTAGGTCAGATAATGCTTCCGAAAGGCTTCGGTGCAGTTTTAGGGAAATACAATGAAAAAAGTTGATAGATACAGTATAGATAATACGGATTATACGGTAGGTCAGGATAACATCCAGAAGTGGGGTTTTGATGTTCATAACCCTGTATTCGGAACCAGTGCTGGTTTAATCGTTCTATTTATCGTTGCGGTTCTTGTGAGTGACCCAACGTCAGCGAAAGCGGCTTTAGATGGTGTTAAAAACGGCATCATCAACAACTTTGATGCTTTATTCCTTTGGGCGGGTAATATTTTTGTTATCTTCTGTTTAGGGCTTATTTTTTCGCCATTCGGTAAAATCCGTATCGGTGGTCAAGAAGCTGAAACTGATTACTCGCGTATGTCATGGCTAGCAATGCTATTTGCTGCCGGTATGGGTATCGGTCTGATGTTCTGGAGTGTGGCAGAGCCAGTGGCCTATTACACTGGCTGGTTCGGTACACCTCTTAATGTTGACCCGAATACGCCTGCTGCTGTTGAGCTTGCTTTGGGCGCGACTATGTACCACTGGGGTCTGCACCCTTGGGCTATTTATGGTGTCGTAGCGCTTTCTCTAGCGTTTTTTACCTACAATAAAGGCCTACCGCTATCGATTCGCTCAATTTTCTACCCAATACTTGGCGATCGTGTTTGGGGTTGGCCTGGTCATATTATTGATATCTTCGCGGTAATCGCCACCTTGTTTGGTCTGGCAACATCCCTTGGTTTGGGCGCACAACAAGCTGCAAGTGGTATTGAACACGTGTTTGGTATCTCTGGTGGTATTGGCCTGCAAATCGCTGTTATCGTAGTTGTGACCTTGCTTGCGGTGATTTCTGTTGCTCGTGGTATTGACGGTGGTGTTAAGCTGCTAAGTAATATCAACATGCTTATCGCTTTGGCGTTGTTGGTATTTGTTACTCTTGCCGGTTTTGCTATTTCAATGGGGACGGTACCGACAACAGTGGCGGGTTATGCGAAAAACTTCTTTTCATTGAGTAACCCTCATGGCCGAGAAGATGAAGCATGGTTGCACGGCTGGACGGTTTTCTACTGGGCTTGGTGGGTTTCTTGGTCTCCATTTGTAGGCATGTTTATTGCGCGAATCTCAAAGGGGCGTACTGTCCGTGAGTTTATGGTTGCCGTACTAATTGTTCCTACGCTGGTGACTACACTGTGGATGTCAGTATTTGGTGGACAAGCCATTGATCAAGTCATTAACGGCATCGGTGCTCTTGGTGAGAACGGTCTGACTTCAGTGCCGCTAGCGATGTTTGAAATGTTTGAATCTCTGCCGCTAAGTAATTTGTTGTCTGTGACTGCCATTATTTTGGTTATGGTGTTCTTTATCACCTCTTCCGATTCCGGTTCGCTGGTTATTGATAACATCACGGCTGGTGGTAAGATTGACTCACCAATGCCACAGCGCATCTTCTGGGCATTTATCGAGGGTGCTGTTGCTGCTGTTCTACTTTATGTAGGTGGTACTGAAGCTATCGAAGCGCTTCAAGCGGGTGCAATTTCAACCGCACTACCGTTCGTATTCATTCTGTTGCTAATGTGTGTCAGCCTTGTCATGGGCTTCACCACTGAGAAGTATCAGAAATAAAAACATTTCTCGATGAGACAAAAACGCCGTCATCATGGCGGCGTTTTTTTATATCTTGATATTGGGAAAAGCGTTATACCAATCTGGATAAGTAATTGACCTATGTATTACGCAGGAAAACTGATCAAATACTTATTTAGGTTGGGTTTTATAGCCAGATTTCTGAAATAGGCGTATCCGGTGTGAAGTGATAGGCAATCTGAGCTTGTAGTAACTCCGCAGTGGCGAGGGCGTCGGTCACTGCATGGTGAGGGGCGTAATCCGGAAGACTGTAACGCTGTCTTGAACGCGCAAGCCGTACTGACCCAGGTCGGTTGCCTTTTAAACGATTGATGAGCCCGCCGTTAAAGCGCTGTTGAACTGCCATCTCAATTGCCATGGTATCGACGACCGGGAAGTGTATGCCTTCTTCTAATCGGCTGATCAGAGCTTGATTCATAAATTCACGTTCGATTTTTTGATAATGAACCACCACAATTTTACCCGCTAGGGCATTGAGTACTCGCTCTAAGACTTTCAGTAGATCAGGGGCATTCTCTAAATCGGAGTCGGTAATGCCGTGGATGATCACCGATTCTTCGTTAAGAGGCCGATGAGGATTCACCATCCATTCTGCAGATTCTCGACACCGGATTCTCTGTAGAGTGAATGGCACGAGACCAATACTGATGATTTCGTCTTTTTTGGGATCAAGCCCCGTTGTTTCGAAATCTAGTGCGACGAAGGGCACTTCGCTAAGTGGGGTATCACCACTTATCATCGGTGTGGAGTAGAAGTTTTTTAGTCTTTCATCACGAGTCTTATCGAGAAGGGTCTGAAAAAACGTTGGCCAATCCGGTGTACTGCGTGTATTCAGTAGTTGTCGGTGTTGTTTGGGTTTGTTAAATGCCATGCTGCTTATCACCGACGGTTACCTTGGTAACGGAATTTAATGAAGTTCTGAGCATTGCTCAGAATTTGGAATGCTGCCTTAAGGTTACGGCGCTCAAAGTCAGACATATTTTCTGGCTCGATACTGTTATCAGCGTCAATCCCCGCTTCAATATCTAATGCCTGGTGACGGATACGAACCATGTAGATCAACTCCATAGCATCGCGTAAATCCTGTCCACGACCTTTAGGTAAAATACCTGCTTCTATTACATCGTCCAATCGCTCGAATGAGTTTTGTGAGCGGGAACCGACAGCAAGGGCATGAACACGGATCAGGTCAGCCAGCGGGGCAGTACCACGACGTTTGAGGTTGATAGAGTTATTGTGCCTGCCATCTTTTTCCATCACAAAGTCTTTGAAGAAACCTAACGGTGGTGTTCGGCTAATCGCATTACGGGCTAGACACGCCAAGAAGCGGTTATTTTTACGTGCTCGTCGAACAACGAAGCTATTTAATTGTTCCGCCCATTTCTCGCGACCACATACCCCAGATAGATCAAAGAAGATGGAGCTGTTAAGTAGGGCTTGTGGTTTAGGGTTATCAATCCACTCGGCAAAACATTCTTCCCATTGTGAGCGTGTTTTTCGCCATTCAGGATTGGTCGCCATGATATCGCCGGTACAGTAGCTATAACCGCATGCAGCAAGGCCGTCACAAACAAACTGGGCGAACTTCTCAAAGTATTCACCATGTAAGGCTTCATCGTAGCTATCATCGAGGATCAAGGCATTATCTTGGTCAGTCACAATCAGCTGCTCGTCCCTTGCCATCGAGCCCATAGCCATTAGGCAGAATGGGATTGGGGCTGGGCCAAGCTCTTCCAGAGCTAATTCGGCTAGACGTTGTTTGAAACTGCGGCCAATAACGGACAGTGCACTGCCAATCATATGGGCATTAGCGTCTTCATTAACCATACGGACGAAACAGTTCTTCACTTCTTCGGAGACGACTTGCAGCTCTTCAACAGATTGCTGTTGGAAAATAGTACTGACTAACAATAAGCTGTTTTGAGATTCATAACGGACGATATCAGTTAAGCCTATGATACCTATCGGGTGCTTGTTTCTTAACACCGGAAGGTGATGTACATTGTAGCGAAGCATAGTGAGCATGGCTTCAAAAACATACGCATTGTAATCAAGCGAAATCAACTCTGTACTCATGACTTCCGAGACCGGCGCTGAGGTATCTAAGCCCTTCGCGATGACTCGAGCGCAAAGATCACGATCAGTGATGATACCGACCAATGGGTCGTAATCATCATCGTCATCATTATCGCTTGGTTCAACAATTAGCATTGCTGAAATGTTTTCTTCCGCCATGGTGATTGCGGCAGTTTGAATACTCTCGTCTCGACTGGTTGTGACAGGATCGCGCGTCAGCAGGGTGCGAACCTTGGACGTGGTTAGGTCGTTTTCTTTCTCTTGGGTAGAAACGACATTGCGCAATCTTGCACTATCTTCTAACTCAACGAAATCAGCAAAGGTATCGTGTTCATCACACAATTTGTTGAAGATGTCCTCAGGAATACAATACACCAGAGTATCTTCGATGGCTCGGGCTGGCATCCTGATTTTATTGTTCATCAACAACCCCATTTGACCGAACAAATCACCTTCATCAATTCGGTTATACAGCTCACCCTTACGCCGGTATATCTCTACAGCCCCACTTCTGATGAGAAAGAGATCATGAATTTCGTCACCGAAATTCAAAATCATTGTGTCGGCACGGTAATATGCGACTTCAATGCTATGGGCTATTTCTTTTAATGACTCTTCCGGGAGTACCTTAAAAGGGGGGTATTGGCTGATAAAATTGAGAATTTCCAGCTGTTCGGCTTCCATCGTTTGATCCGTAATGCTTTTGGAGAATGGCTAATAGTATACCTAATTCAGCAAAGAATGCTTGTACCAGCAAGTTGCACCTCTCACTATATAATTGAAAAAGAAAGGGTTAGGAAACCATTTTTGCCTCTGGATAGAGTCAGCATATCGGTGTTCTTCACTAAACCATTACAAATAAAGCTAGCGTCTTGTGATCTTGATAGGTAATTTTGTATCCAATTAACGCCAAGGTGCTTGGTTGAGCAAGAAGAACCTGGAATATAGGAAGTGAAATGCATATTAGATACTGCGCGTTCGACCAACATGCACACGAGATGCTGGACATTTTTAATGACGCCATTTTGAATACGACGGCTCTTTATGAATATGAACCACGGACGATGGAAGTGATGGCGCTGTGGTTTGAGTCAAAAACTGAAGGTGACTATCCGGTAGTTGGGGCGTTTGATGATTCCGGTCGGCTAATGGGTTTTGCATCATTTGGTAAATTCAGAGAGCAACCGGCTTTTCAGTTTACTGTTGAACATAGTATTTATGTATCAAATGAGTCTCGTGGCAAAGGGGTTGCGATGGAGTTGATGAAAACCATCATCGTATTGGCTTCTCGCCAAGGTTATCGCTCATTAATTGGTGCGATAGATCTAGAAAATATTGCTAGTTTACGGCTACATCAAAAGTTTGGTTTTGAAGAAGTGGGCATTATTAAGAGTGCAGGCTATAAATTTGAACGCTGGTTAGACCTTGCATTTTATCAGTTAACGCTTGATTTATCGTTCGCGGATGCATGATTAAGTGTCAGGCCGATGTCAAAAATGAGCAAAAAGTGATCATGTGATTAGTTTGAAGCATTAAAACATTGTTTTTTGGTACAGTGATCGCCTTGTAATACAGTATACTGTTTATTTATCCAGTTAACGAGACAGTGGCAGTTACACACTAAGATTACAATGAATAATGTGGGTAAAAATACCTGGTAATTGGGTGATGGAACTGTCTTGTATATGTGATTACAGTGGCTAATTTCAACACACATCTTGGAACAGCCGCACTTACGAGTAGTTTGGCGGCTACAGCTCTGCTTTCAGCAGGGCACATTGTGCCGATCACAGCATTATGGTTAATGCTGTTAGGCACGATTGGCGGTCTGTTGCCGGATATTGATTCCGACAACTCGACGTCAATGAGCACTCTTTTCCGTTTCTTTGGTGGTTTGATCACTTTCAGTTTTGTCGGCCATATTTATCAGTTGGTGTCGATGCTGGAGTTGATCGTTTATAGCGGGTTCTGTTACTTAACCATCCGCTATAATTTTAAGTCATCGTTAGAAAAAATCACGATCCACCGAGGTTGTTGTCATTCATTGGCTTTTATTGCTGTTGCAGGACTATTCACTGTTTGGCTAGTCTTCCTGCTCGGATACAGTGATATCACTGCTTGGTTATCCGGCGTCTTTATTTTTTTTGGTGGTGTTGTGCATCTTTCGCTCGACGAACTTTACAGCGTTGATTTGGCAAATCGTCGACTCAAATTATCATTTGGCTCTGCGATGAAAGTGTTCTCACCAAAAAATCCATTTATTAGTGCATTCCAGTGCTTGCTGATAGCAATTTTGTACCTTCATGGGCCATCGTTTGACAATACCTTGAAGCAAGTCAGTAACTGGAGTGAATTCCGGTTTAAACCTGAATGGCTTAATAGAGATGAAGTCATGCAGTTTTTTGATGAGGTTATCACTTCAACAAAAAATGCAATGGATCAAAACTCTAAGCAGGGGTAATAAATTGGCGGTGTATAAACACCGCCTTTATTAATGGGGTAGGGGGATGAATTATTGACGTTTTGCCGTCAATAATTTAACGGCATGATCGTGTTGATAAAAATCAAAATAGCAGTGCTGATTCATGGTAAAGTTACATTCCTATTACGATTTTCTTATTTATACTCATGCATTTTACTCTCAATAATATTTCTGTTCGGAAGCAGGTGCTCGTTCCTGTCTTGTTAATATGCGTTATTATGGCGATCGCTTTTGCTTTCGTAACCAAAGAATCCCGCTCTCAGCGTGCTCAGGCTAATGAAACGACTGTTTCGGCTTTAGCGCAAAAAACGCTGTCCCAGCAGATACTTGAAAATAGTTTTAATGCACGAGTTAGTGCTATTTATGCACTCTATGACTCCTCAGCATTCCAGAACTTGGATATTGCTGTGAACCAAGAATTTGATCAAAGCAGAGTATTACTTAATCAGCTATCTCAAACCGCAGCACTTATTAGCCATGTCAATTTAGTTAAAGACAAAATGGCAAACTATGAGCGATTTTTGAACAATGATTTAAAGCCATTCGTTGCTCGTAAAAATAGCATTGGTGTTACGCTTCAAGAGTCAGAAATGCTCGCTGCCAACTTTAGAGTGATAGGGAATGAGTTGATTCAATCATCTGACGATTTGACCGAGGCCATTGACCAATATGTTGCAGAAGAAATTTCAGCTGTCGAAGTAGAATATCGTCAAATGATGCAAGGTGTTATGCTCATTATGGCTGTAATGGTAGTGAGTGGTCTGGTGATTGCGTGGATAGTATCTGGCCGTATGGTTAAGCCTATTATGGCTGTTCGAGAGACCTTGAAACAGTTATCCCAAGGCAACTTAACTGGACGGGTTCAGGTTTCTGGTTCCAATGAAATTTCTGAACTGAGCAGTGACCTAAATAACACTCTGGATAAGATGCAAGATACCATTTTCCATCTGAATCGCATCAGTGAAGAAGTTGCAGCGGCATCCACGGAATTGGCTGAGGTGATGAATAGTGCTCAAGCCAATGCCCAGCAAGAGCTGGCCGAAATTGAACAGGTTGCCTCTGCAGTCAACGAGCTCTCAAGCACTGCTGATAATGTAAGCGGTAATGCACAAGATGCCGACACCTGTGCGAAGCAGAGCCAGAAGATGGTGAATGAAGGTCGTAATGTTTTCACCCAAAGTGAGCTGTCTAATCGGGAGACATCAGGAAAAATGTCTGAAGCTGCTGATGTGGTGATGCATCTTCGAGAACAATCTGCTCAGGTCAGCAAGGTGATTGAAGTGATCCAGGCTATCTCCGAGCAGACCAACTTGCTGGCATTGAATGCAGCGATTGAGGCGGCACGTGCTGGTGAATCTGGTCGTGGCTTTGCTGTTGTGGCTGATGAAGTTCGTATGCTGGCTGCACGCACGCAAAAGTCTACTCAAGAAATTCAGGCGATCATTGAAGACCTTCAGCGCCAGTCAGCCACAGCCAATGATGATATGCAGCAGTCGTTGCTGATGTTGAAAGAGTCAGAAGAACTAACCGGTTTAGCCAATGAAGTGTTTGAAGGCGTCACTGATGCTATTACATCTATCGGTGATATGAATACTGAAGTAGCGACCGCGGCAGAGCAACAGTCGATGGTGACACAAGACATCAATAAAAACGTAGTGAATATGTCTGAGCTCGTTAATCAAAACGTAGTCGGTATCAGTCAAAGTGCCAGTGCAAGTGAAGAGCTATCACAATTGGCAGAGCAACAACGTAAGCAGTTGTCGTTTTTCCGGTATTAATTCGCTCGGTCTAACACTGAAAATATAAGGAAGCTTCGGCTTCCTTTTATTGTTCTAAGCGTTATGCAGTCGCTGTTTTTGGTGGAGATTTGAGTATACTAACCACTGCTTTTACAGTGTAATAACCACATAGCACAGTAAAGGTGATGGCGCTTAAGGATTCACCGTAATGAACCGATGCGTCAATAAAGTCGAATACATCACCGCCGAAGTTTTTCACATGCTCCCAAGCCCACTGGTACACAAAATATAACTTGGTGAGGGTAATAAATACTAAGTAAGCTTTACCATAGGGTGTCGTTAGAAAATACTTAATTTTATTCCAAATACTTTTCACTTTATCGTCGCCTCGTTGTTTATTGGACGAGTTGAAGTGTATAAAAAACGAACGGAAATGATTTATCAATTCGCGCCAGCAATAAGAGAAATCATATCAATCTGAGATTAAGTTTTTGGACGAAAAGGCTTAATTTTTATGTGCTGTGATTATTTTTTCATACGAAGCGACTTGATCCTTGCCATGACGTTTGGCATGAGAGAGTGCTTGATCAGCTTGATGCAATACAGCTGAAGGAGAAATAACATCACCCCAAAGGGTGTTGACTCCAATGCTGATAGTGAAGTTAATCGTTCCATCTGGCATGTCTATGTGGCTTTTACTCACGCGCCGACGTAAGCGCTCTGCTAAAAGCAGGGCAAATTGGTGGGAGGTATGGGGAAGCAGAATGATGAACTCCTCTCCGCCCCAGCGACCAATAAAATCAGATTGGCGGATGCTGGATTTACAGCAATCTGCGAAGGTACGAATAACGTCATCGCCAGCCTGGTGGCCATAGGCGTCATTAATGAGCTTAAAGTCATCAATGTCGATGTAAAGACATGATATGGGATAGCCTATCTTCTGTGCTTTAGTTAGCTCGTTACTGAGTATGGTTTCAAAACGGTTCCGGTTGGTTAAACCTGAGAGGGAGTCAATAGAGGCCTGTTGCTCCAGTTGATAAAAGTCGTTGTACTTCTCTGTAATATCAATAATAGCCAGTTGGATTGCTGTTTCACCTTGCCATTGAACAATGGACTCTGCAACTAACACATGGGCGACTTTGCCCGAGGGTTTAGTAACCTTGAAGGTTTGTACCCTTGGTCTTACCGACCCTTCCATTAACCGATGATGATGGGCTAAGGCTTGTTCAGGGTTTACATCCACAATCAAACTTAGCAAGTTAGGCAATGACATTTTGTCTGGAACCTTACCTACGCCAATGATGTTGCATAGGTTTTCATCCATATAGAGAATTTTGAATTCGTCGTGGATCAGTATGCCAAAGTCAGAAGCAAACGTATTATCAGGATCAAGCTGTATCTTTGGAAATTCAATCATCTAAGTTGCTACTAT
Organism: Photobacterium sp. DNB23_23_1; assembly: GCF_052873815.1. Lineage (NCBI taxonomy): Bacteria > Pseudomonadati > Pseudomonadota > Gammaproteobacteria > Vibrionales > Vibrionaceae > Photobacterium > Photobacterium sp. DNB23_23_1. Next base: position 21,595 of record NZ_JBNNXT010000015.1, read on the forward strand.
ACCGATTACATCCATGGTATGACCTAAATGGGCCAATCACTACTTTAATAAAATCATCAATAGAAACAATATGTGATATCGATTCCAAAAGTTCAAGTTAAATTACATTTTATAGGCAAGTTAGTTCAGATAATCAGAGCTTAATCATCTTTTGTCTATGTGGAAATTGAATAATTGCGAAAATTGCTCGCTGGCGTGAATTGATAAGAATTATAAGCATTAAAATTTACAATGCAGGCATTGAAGTTAATAACTAATTGTATGTCTACAATGAGGTTGTAATGAGCAAGCAAAGTAAAGTATCAGCAGAGCACACTGAATTAAAATCAGGAAAAAATCTTGCGGTTATAGAAGAAAGCACAATGGAAACCAGTAAGCCAAAAGCTAGTGATCCACGGCGTGCCACGCTTCTTGTCTTACTGCTATGCGCAGGGTTATTCCTTTTCTATTTGATCTCTGACCGGCTGATCCCCACGACAGACATGGCGAGGGTACGAGCAAACGTTGTACCCCTTGCTCCTTTGGTCAGTGGCCCAGTAACCAAAGTGTTTGTTGAGCCTAACGATATTGTTGAGGCTGGCCAGCCGCTGATTGAGCTTGATAAAACCGATTACACGATTGCTCTCAAGCAAGCGGAAGAGAACTTAGAAAAAGCAGGAAAGGAAGTTGGAGTACAAACGGCTTCGGTTGAATCAGCACAAGCACAGCTAAGTGATGCTATTGCTAATCAACAGAATGCTCGAAGCCAGGCGAACCGAATATTTGCGATGGTTAAAAAAGGCATTGTGACTCAAGCGGATGCTGACAAAACCCATGCAGCTTTGGCACAAGCAAGTGCACGAGTTGATCAAGCGAGAGCCTCTGTTGATCAGGCCAAAAAGCAATTGGGTGCAATAGGTGATGAAAATACCGAGATTCAAGCTGCGATTCTTGCACTACAAAAGGCTCAATTGGACTTGGAACGAACGGTTATCCGTGCACCATCTCCTGGCGTAGTGACAAACTTTACCTTGGATGAAGGTATCTTTGCTAACAAAGGTCAGCCTTTGATGACGTTTGTCTCAGGTGATGAAAGTTGGGTTGAGGCGTATTACCGTGAAAACAGTTTAGGCAATGTTAAACCGGGTGATAAAGTGGAAATAGCTCTCGATAATGTACCGGGCGAAGTGTATTCAGGTGAGGTAACCAGTATTGATTATGGTGTGGATTGGGGACAGACCCAGCAAACGGGCCAGCTTGCTAACGTAGCGAATCAGTCGGGTTGGTTGCGTCAAACCCAGCGATTTCCTGTGATGATCCGTTTTGATCAGGCAATGCCTAAGGGCAGCTTGAGGGTGGGGGGGCAAGCCGACATTATGATGTATACCGAAGATAGCTCCGTAATGAATGTGTTTGGCAAAGTGTGGATCAGAGTGATCACTTGGTTTTCTTATATTCGCTAATATCAGCAGAGGTGAGAGTGATGCGCTCAGAGCTCAAGCAAAATATTCTTCGTTATGTCGTAGGCGTTATGTTGTCGTTGCTCCTTGCTTATAGCTTAAACTGGACTCTGGCATACGTTATGCCTGTATTTGTAGCCAAGTTGCTGGTCGACAAACCTGTAGCGGATAGGCAGGTTATGACTGAGCTAGGGGGATCCATGGTGGTTACCGTATTGATTGCCTTAACGGTGACTAATGGTTTGGCTCAATATCCACTTATCATGTTGGCGTTGGTGGGAGTGATGATGCTATGGGCTTACTACTTGTTCCAAGATCCTAACTGGAATTTCTTCGCGACGATGCTAATGATTTCAGCTCTGTTATTACCCTACCTGGGTTTAATGCAGCCTATTATTGCTTTGCAGGTAGGTAAAGCCTTAATGATTGCGGGTGGAGGGGCGGTGGTTGTTTATGGCTTGATGCACTGGCTTATTCCAACATCGACTCGTGGGGCTTCATTGGAAGAGAATGTGAAGTCGGCGGATGCTAAAACATCAGAGGATGTACGGATAGAAAAGCAAAAGAGAATGGAGGAGTCATACAAAGCGTTGTTGATTAGTTTTCCTGTCATCGCATTTTGCTACTTTTACCAGATGACAGGGGCGATTCTCACCATGATGTTTGTCGGAATTTTGTCGCTACAGATAACCGCCCCAAAGAGTGTCAAGATCAGTGTGTTTTTATTAATGACGAATACTATTGGTGGTTTACTGGCTATCATCGCTTATGAACTGCTAGTGACCGTACCATGGTTCCCCTTTTTGGCTGCCATGATGACCTTCTTTACTTTGAGATTTGCCAATAAGATCTATCATGATCCTGTGAAAGCACCCATTTATGCTAGTGTGTTTTCGGCGCTAATGGTTATTTTCGGCGCTGTTGTCGCCAGTGATAGCAAGTTGATAGATGTGAACTTCTATACCCGTATTTGGCAGTTGATATTAATGGGGGGGTATATGATAGGTGCAGCGACCTTGCTCGAAAATATTTTCGTACATAATCGACCACTCGCATCTCAATCCATGCCTGTCGCGTCGATTTAGCTGACAAACTGCTTACGGCAGTCTTCATCTGCTCAAGGGCATCACCGAGTCTATTGGGCTTATTCAGATAAGTGAGCATTTTAGAGGAATGAAGTTTTCTCTAATAGCAGTACTTAGTATCTCACCATAAAATGTGAAATCAGCGCAATGATAGTGCTGGCATTAACAGTCATTATCAGTGGAACCAACTGACCTTGCTGTATCTGTTCACCTATCACCGTACCACTACACACAGAGTATTAATTTTACTGGTGTTATCTAGTATAGGTGCCTTGAGGAGGGAATTTCTAGATCTAGGCTGGCGGATTGGGGAGCAGTTGTTAGGAAGCTAATAATTTATAATTATTGATAATTAGATTGTAAACTAGAGCTGATCATTAACGTCTTCGTTTACTAGGTTTTCCTCGAAATAAGATTGTGCTTGTTCAAGTTCTTCCATTAAGAAATGAATGTCTTCATGGCTGCCAGTTTTAATGGCTTCTCGCAATTTATTTATACATTGTATAAGTTGCTCTTTTGCCGACTGCTTGGCGAAAATGCTTCGTAATTTGTCCGCTTGATCCATAAATCAACCTTATATAAACATGTTAAGATCAGTACGTTTGCGGATACCTGTTTACTGCAACGTCTTAAGTAAAGCTATTGTTATTTTATGAAAATCATAGCATATACTTGTGAGGTTGCATTAAATATGACGTGACTGGCGTCACGAAAATCTGATTAAAAATGCTGAATTGGGATATTAATCACCTGTATGTTGCCAGTGTATGTTTGCCGGTGTGTTCTGCTTAAGGTTGGTAAAGGTAAGGGAATGCGGTGTGTATGATAAAATTTAAAGCCGAAATCTTTGATAACGTAGTCAGCTTGAGCCGTTTATTGAAAATCAATTTCGCAGAAGCCACCAATGGCGGATTGGTGGCATACAAATTCTACCGCTGTAGTTTAATCCTAATGGTTTAAACCACAGCGCTTTTTATCTTAGTGAAGTGGCTTTTGGGGACCATTGCGGACAAGATCTTTGCCGTTTTCATATACATCGTCAGTTACCCAGCGGCCAAGCAGAAGTTGGTGCTTATCATCAAGAACAGCAACAAAGTGGCGACCATCTGCATTGTTGGTTGCTAAAGCAATGCCAGCAACATTTGTTAGGCCCAGTCCACCATTTTCTACTGAAAGCAGAAATGCTTCTAGTTCGTCTAGGTTGGTGATTACATCATCTTCATTGATCATAATTTCATCTTATTCGTGCTGTTGTTCTTTTATTATCAGCAAAGTGTAGGCTGATTGCCATCACCTTTTATCTAAAAGAGCAACGTTGTTTTAAGGTTAGTTATCTTAACGTCAAGGTCTAAGACTCGACATCTCAAACGAGCTCATATAGCCGTGTGCGGTATATTACAGTGGTTAACGAAAAAATTGAATTCTTGCCGATTCAGTTGCTTAATAAAAATGCGAACGATAAAAACCATCAGTTTTCTTGCTTACCATTGCCCTTGCTGTGTTGGGTGAATCCTGTACATTTATAACCAAGCTATTCTCGTTGAGGGAAGCAACATTCAGTTACTTGGGTATATTAACGAGTTATAAGAAAGGGACAGGAGAGCAAAAGGAATGGATCAGAAAATCTATGCCGTTATCGGAACCGGTGCGATTGGTGGATATTACGGTGCGAGGCTGCATCATGGTGGCCACGATGTACACTTCTTGCTTAATAGCGATTATCAATTTGTTCGCCAGCATGGCTTGAAGGTTGACTCTCATTACGGCGACTATTCAATACCAGCCGATGCTATCAAGGCGTATAACGCCAGTGAAGAAATGCCAAAAGCTGATGTTGTGATTGTTGCTCTGAAAACCACTCAAAACCATCAGCTTGAGACCTTGATTCGTCCCTTACTTACACCAAACACACTTGTTCTTCTACTACAAAATGGTATTGGTGGCGAACAGGCGCTTACCAGACTGTTAAATATTGAATATACCGCTGGTGGGTTGTGTTTTATCTGCTCGAACAAAGTCGGGCCGGGTCATATTCACCATATCGATTACGGGCGGCTAACATTGGGCGTATACGGTGAGTTGGGTATGCCTGCATTAACGAGTGTTGCCAACGACTTTCACAACTGTGGGGTTGAGGTCGATGTTGAAAATAGCATTCTAGATGCCCGCTGGAAAAAACTACTGTGGAATGTCCCTTATAATGGACTATCAGCGGTACTAGATACCGATACGGCACAAATCATGGCTTGCGGTGAAACGGTTTCACTGGTTAAAGCCATCATGAAAGAGGTGTGTATTGCTGCGAAAGCCACAGGCTCAACTCTTGATTCAAGCCTAATCGATATCATGTTGAACAATACTGCCCAAATGAAACCCTATTTGACCAGTATGTTATTGGACAGACGCAATGGTCGCGAGATGGAATTACAGTATATGTATAAAAATGTATTGGATATGGCGGCAGAGCAGGGGGTTGATATGCCAAGGACGGAAGCGTTGTATCAACAACTGAGCTTCGTTAATCGATCGGTGGCAAATGAATGACAGCCAAGCCGGTTTTTCTCCGTTGAGACGGCAAGTAAGTGTCTCTGGTCTCTATAAAATGATCGGATGGACTGATAGACTGCGCATCCATTTTTCTATCCTGACAGTTAATGCCCATGACTTTTGCTTCATTGCAATTAAATAAGATGATGTTGAGCGCATTGCCAAGCCAACTGACCACTCCGACTGACATACAGCGACTCGCCATCCCTGCCGTTATTCAAGGGAAAGATGTGTTGGCGTTGGCGCAAACGGGAAGTGGCAAAACGTTTGCTTTTGGTTTGCCGATGTTGCAGAAGATTGATGCTGGGAAAAACGAGATCCAAAGTTTAATTCTGGTACCAACGCGCGAGTTAGCCTCACAGGTGACCACCTCTCTGCAGGAAGTGGCCAGTAAGCTAGGCATTAAAGTGGTCATGTTAAGTGGTGGTGTTTCTCCTGACACTCAACAAACCGAATTAGAACGGGGGACTCACGTACTCGTTGCCACTCCTGGTCGTTTACTGGACTTTATTAACAAAGAGTTTGTGTCGCTACAGCTGTTGAAGCTATTGGTACTTGATGAGGCTGATAGACTGTTAGAAATGGGTTTTTGGCCTGATGTTCAGAAGATAATCTCTTTTGCTCCTGCCGCAAGACAAACGCTGTTGTTTTCTGCAACCTTACCAGAGTCACTTGAAGCGGCTGCGGTAGGGCTAATGTATATGCCTGAACGTATTGTTGCCAATTCCAAAAACAGTGTGGTCGAAGACATCAAAGAGCAGCTCTATTTAGTTAACAAGGGCAGTAAACCTCAAGCGTTGATTGCCTTGTTGAAGCAAAACGACTGGCAGCAAGTACTTGTCTTTGTGAGCGAAAAGAAAGCTGCAGATACGCTAGCAAAACGTCTGACTAAAGCCGGTATTAGCGTTGCGGCACTGCATGGTGATAAAGAGCAGTCTGATCGTGAACAGACCTTAGCTGATTTTAAATCGCTTAACACTCGAGTGTTAATCACAACCGATCTGCTTTCCCGTGGTATTCATGTTGATGCGTTGCCTGTGGTGATCAATGCTGATCTTCCAGAGAATGCTCCAGTCTATGTTCACCGAGTTGGCAGGACTGCTCGAGCGGGCCAAAATGGTTTAGCCATTTCATTAGTTTGTCATGGCGAAGCCGAGGCGTTGAAGTCTATTCGACAACTAACAGGTCGCTCGATGAAGACCGTTGATCTGGAAGGGTTCCCTGTGACGGATAAACCTGCCGAACAGACAACAAATACCGAGCGAAAACGACCACCACGCGATAAAAAAGCTAACCGCCGTAGTCAGGCTAAGAAAAGCATTAAGCAGTTTAAGCCAAAACGCAAAGCGAGTGAGTAGACCGTTTAGAATAGAGCAAAGAGCAACTTCGGTTGCTCTTTTTTCTTTTTAGCGTGTTATTAAGTCTACACTTTTGATGGTTGAGGTTATTCATTAAAAGGATGTTGCATGAAAGGAATACTGTTTACGGTTTGTGTATTGTTGCTTCCATTTAGTTCAAGTGCTTTGGCTGACTCATATGTTCGTTACGCTTTTCAAAACCACGTCAAGTATGGTTTGGTAAAAGGTGACTCTATTCAGCCTCTAAAAGGTTCGATATTTGATGATAATATACCCGATGGAGAGGTTGTAAATCGTAGCCAAGTTAAGATATTACTCCCCACGGTTCCCGAGAAAGTGTTTGCAGTAGGAATGAACTTCGCGAGCCATATTTCGTCCGATTATGATTCCCCACCACCTTTATTTTTGAAGCTACCGTCCTCACTTATTGCTACCGGCGAGTCTATTGTTTTTCCAAATGATGCGTCCAATGTGCATTTTGAAGGAGAGTTGGTATTGGTTATCGGCAAGGAACTAAAAGGTGCGTCAGAAGCAGATGCCAGTGATGCTATCTTCGGAGTGCTTGCTGGTAATGACCTGACTGAGCGTAATTGGCAAGGACAAGATTTGCAGTGGATGAGAGCTAAAGCTAGCGATGGTTTTGGGCCGATTAGTGGCGAAATCGTTACTGGGGTCGACTATAACAATGTCGTGCTAACAACCCGCTTGAACGGTGAAATTGTCCAGCAGGAAAGCACGAAGAATATGATTCATAAACCAGCGAAAGTGGTTAGTTATCTTAGCCATTACTTTACCCTTAAGCCCGGAGACTTGGTTTTCATGGGAACGCCCGGTAGAACTAAAGCGCTAAGAAAAGGCGATGTAGTCTCGGTCGCTATTGAAGGGGTTGGAAAGGTGGTGAACAAAGTCGAATAGATTTATCGTTCAGGTAATACCAGCGTTCTTATTGCTTTTGTGCTCTTTGTAATTAGATAATCCGTTCGAGAACTCAGGAGACTGGAATGGAACAAATTTATTTTGCTGGTGGCTGCCTTTGGGGCGTTCAAGAATTTATGAAGCACTTACCCGGAGTGATAACTACCGAAGCCGGTCGTGCCAATGGGACAGCCGATACGACCCAAAGCGATTACGATGGCTACGCCGAGTGTGTTTTGATTCAATTTAATGCTGAAGCCGTGACAGTTAAGCAATTGATGGCATTTTTCTTTGAGATCATTGACCCATACAGCGTCAATAAACAGGGTGAAGATGTAGGGAAAAAGTACCGTACTGGCGTGTATAGCAAGGACCCATCACATCTTGTTCAGGTCCGAGAATATATCGACTCGCGTAAGGATAGAGAGCGTATCGTTGTTGAGGTCATGCCGCTAACAAATTACGTTAAGAGTGATGAAGAGCACCAAGACAGACTAACGCATTTTCCTAATGATTACTGCCATATTCCGTTAGATCTGTTGCACAAGTACAAGCAATCCAACTGAATATATTGAAAAACCCGAATTGAACCTATTGATGCTTATAAGTTCTAATTCGGGCTTTTTAAGTGCTAATTGCGACTTATTGAACTTGTTACCAAAGAATCTTTGCAAAGATTTATCGTAAAGATTATTCGTAAAGATCCAGTTCATTGTGGATCAGTACCACACACTGTGATGCGAAAATCATCTTTGGCCCAAGGCTAATCTTTTGTGTACCAAGGCGCTCCAGGCTCTTATAGGTTTTCTTCGGCATTGGGATATGATCGGTCAACAAGAAACAAGAGTTACCGCTGAACTCTTGTTCGCGAATCGATGTGCCTTTCTTGTCCATCATATAAAGTTGGTAATCTTCAGCGAGTTCTTTTACTAACTTTTCGAAGCTTTTGGTTTGAACGGTGATCCCCGGTTCAACTTGTCTCTCTTGCTCTTTGGTCATGCCACGTGAAGCGTCCAATGCTTTGGCAACCTTGGCGAGCAAGGCTTGCTCATGGAAGCCACCAATATTGGTCATCACATTGGCAACAAAAGTCACTGTTCGAGAGAAGTCCTGCGTACTTTCCAATACCAAGTGTACGATGACATCTTCGCGGTGCGATTGCGCGACAAAGATAGAATTCATTAGGGTGTGGGCCAAAATTTCGGTATGAGCTTCTTGGCCAACTGAAGCCAGTAGTTGCTGGCTGTCGGTAGGAGCGGATCTGGCTCGTAATACAAAGGCGCGCATTGAAGGGGGTCCTACTGATTAAATTACTTTTGAATCAATGTTCTGTTGTATACAGACTTATTGTCGGGATACAGAGGTCAAGATTATCGCACCTTTGTTGTAGTATGTAACTGAAATAATGCGTATGAATAGCCTTCGAAACAGCAACTAATGATAAAAAGGCCACCAGAGTGCTTTGAGAGGGATTGTGTATAGAATTGTTTCTCGAACCATTTTTATAGGTAAATCATCTTGTCTTGTGTCAGAATGCGCTGTCTCCACCAATAAGTCTGTAAAGTAATGAATTATCAAGCTGCTATTTTCGATATGGATGGCTTGCTTCTCGATACAGAACGCGTTTGTATGCGTATCTTTAAAGAAGCTTGCGAAGTACAAAACCTTCCCTTCCATGAAGATATTTACCTTTCAATCATTGGCCGTAATGCTGCTGGCATCGAGGCTATCTTTCGTAAAGCTTATGGCGATGACTTGGGCCGTCTGCATGAGGAATGGCGTACGCGCTATAATGCTGTGGTCAAACATCAAGCAATCCCTGTAAAAGAGGGTGTGATAGAGCTTTTGGAGTGGTTGAAAGCTCAAGGAACACCTGTCGCTGTCGCGACCTCTACTGCTCATGAAGTTGCTAAGATAAAGTTAGAGTTGGCAGGCCTGACAAAGTACATTGATAACCTGACAACAGGTTGTGAAGTGGCAAATGGTAAGCCTCACCCAGAGATTTACCAACTGGCGGCTAGTCGTTTAAATGTTGAGCCTGAAAGTTGTCTTGCCTTCGAAGACTCTAATAATGGCGTACGATCGGCCGTTGCGGCGAACATGATGACGTTCCAGATCCCTGATTTGGTTGAACCTTGTGCCGAAGTACGCCAGTTCGGCCATGCGATTGTCCCTTCTCTTCACGAAGTACTTGCTAAGTTGAAAACAGCATAACTAAATATTGGTGCCTCTGTGATTCCACAGCGGCACTTTCCTATTTGCTCACCCTGTTTCTACAAGATTTAACACTTCAATTAGTCACTTCAGCCAAACAAATGGGGGCATCTATGCGGCATTGATATCCCGTTGGCGCTATTTCTCCTGTCTCTGTATTTCGATGAAAGCTGACTATATTGTCAGAGAATAGATTGGCCACGATTAACCAATTGCCATCAGAAGATAGAGTTAAGTCTCTTGGGTGATTCCCTAAACAATCAAATGCATTGAGTCTTGAAGGGGTATCACCTGAGACCTTAAAAATACTGATTAGATTTTGAGATCTGCAAGATACATAAATAAATTTTTCATCAGGTGATAGCCGTATTGCGGAGGCTGCTTCACCATTTACCTCATTCAATAACAGCGAGCATTCATATGAAACATCCCAAATGCCGTTATTTTGGGTTAGGACTACAAGTGTTTCGTTTAGTTCGCATACCACGTATGCACGTGTTTCATTTTGGTTAAAGACAAGATGGCGAGGCCCAGAGCCTGCTGGCATGATGACACTTTGGTCTAAGGTAAAGCTGTGCGTGTCTTTTTGGTTATCATAGTGATAAAAATGGATACTATCCGTCCCTAGATCAACTGAAACCAAATGGTTCGTTTTCTTTAAAAAAGTAACTTGATGCGCATGGGCGGATTGTTGGCGTTCGGTATGAGGTCCGCTACCTTGCTCAAAGAGTTCTGTAATCACTTGTATAGGCCTACCAGCTTCATCAAGTTGATATACAGACACATTACCTGAACCATAATTTGCAACGGCGAGGTAAGGGGCTTTAACATCAATGTGGCAAGGGTAATCCCCAGAAATAGGTAGATAAATATTGCCAATACTTGATTTGAAGTAGAGTGCAGCACCTTCTTGTTGTGATATTTCACTAAAGCTATAGATCCCATCCTCTGTAGACGCTAGGTAAGTAGGGTTTCGCAAATATGCTAAATCTTCCTGTCGGTATAGCTGACCCGTTTTAGGGTCTAATGTGATGTGCGCAATACCTTCGCTAGTGCTCGGTGTATCCGTGTAGGTGCCAATATAAAAGTGCAGATGGTCATTAGTTGTCATAAATAAGCCTGAAAGATGTATAAAAAACTGTCAGTTACCATGCCGTCTAGCTACTTAGACAGCAATACTGAATAACAATCAATTGGTTAAAGTGTGAAGTAGTTGACGAGTACAGGTAAAGTGTTGCTAGGTTTTCTTTGTCTGAGTGGGTAGGGAATTGAAACAATCAATATTGTAAAAACGAAAAAAGGCCGATTGGGTATATAGTTTATTAGCAAGAATATTCGTCTTTGAATAAAGATCTTACTCATCCAGAAGGTAGAATGATGGAAAACGATAATGAAAAATTAAAGCAAATACTGACCAAAGCATTTACGGCTTCGTTGATACATTTTTCCGTAATCGCATTTATTGTCTTGGTTTGTTTCTGGGCATTCATGCCGTTTCTTCCTATCCTGATGTGGGCACTGGTCCTTGCCATTGCACTTTATCCCGTTCGACAATTTTTGGGCGCAAAACTTGGTTGGTCAGCCGCACGGGCATCGACGCTAATCGCCATTGTTGGTGTTCTGCTATTAGGTGTTCCCACCGCAATGGTCGGGAATTCATTTGCATCTAAAATTTTTGGTACTTATGAGTCTTACGAAGCTGGGGAACTGGTCGTTCCGAAACCTACGGAAAGTGTTAAAGAATGGCCGTTGATTGGTGAAAAAATGCATGATGCTTGGGATGAAGCAGCTGCTGATTTACCGAGGTTTGTCGAAAAACGGCAGCCGCAGCTTAAGAATTTATCGAGTTGGTTTCTTGAAAGAGCTAGTGGAGCGGCAAGAAGTGTTTTCATATTGATTGGTGCGATTATCATTGCTGGTATCATGTTGGCTTGGGCGGAGCCTGGCAGCCATTCTATGCGGCGTATTTTCATCAGCTTTTCCGATAATGTTAGAGGGCCTGAATTACACACATTAACCACTGCGACAATTAGGCAGGTGGCTGTAGGTATCATCGGTATCGCGTTTTTGACTGCGATAATTTTTGGGGCCACTGTCGCGCTATCTGGTGTACCTGCCGCAGCTTTGTTCACTCTCATTGCGTTAATTTTTGCCATTATGCAGCTACCGGTAACGATTGTGGCGCTTGTTGTCGTGGCAATACTCTGGTCTAGCGGTGATTCATCGACATTGCACAATTCGATCTTTACCGTGTTGATCATTGCGGCCAGTTTGGTCGATAACTTCTTAAAACCAATGATCCTTGGCAGAGGGCTTGAGGTGCCGATGCCTGTTGTGTTGATAGGTGCTATCGGAGGCATGATGTCAGGCGGTATATTAGGTATGTTTATTGGTGCTGCTTTTCTTTCTGCTGGTTATCAGGTCTTTATGAAGTGGGTGGAATCTGAGAGTGAAGGGGCAGAAATCACTAATGATAAGAAAGAGATAACAGAAGACGAGGGTTAACTAACCGCTTATAATCAAACCTTGCCGTCTTGATATGGACTAAATGAAATGGATAATAAAAAGGAAAGGATATAAATGCCAGTGCTCCAACGCATTAGTGTAATCATGTTCTTCGTTGCAATTATTAACGGTTGTACGTCCCTCCCCAAGGAAATTGAACATCTACCTGAACCGCCGGTCTCCCCATTAACGAGCACATTGTCCAACTTGACAGACACATATCGACCAGAGCAGCCTAAGCAAAGAACGAGTGCGGTACTGTTGCAGGATACTGGTTGGGATGCACTGGCACAGCGATTAGCACTCATCGAAACAGCTGAACACAGTATCGATATTCAGTATTACATATGGAATTCTGACGTGTCGGGCAAATACTTGGCAAAACGCCTGATAGTGGCTGCTGATCGCGGCGTTCAAGTACGTGTAATGCTTGATGATATTAACCTCAATGAACGAGAAGACCTATTAGAAGCACTAGATTCGCACCCTCACATAGAGATCCGAATATTTAATCCGATCCCCACTCGTCGTGGAGTAACAAAGTGGCTTACCTTTTTAGGTGATTTTGATCGCTTAAACCGCCGTATGCACAATAAGTCATTCACTGTTGACGGTGCTGTGTCGGTTGTTGGGGGACGTAATATTGGTGATGAATATTTTGATCTGTCTGATGAAATCAACTTCCGTGACCGTGATGTACTGGTAATGGGATCGGTGGTAAACGAAATCCAAGCGAGCTTCGGTGAGTACTGGGATAGCCGCTGGTCATACCCTGTTAGCTTGCTGAGTGGGGAAGCTTCAACAGAACTACCAGAATTAAATACGATTCTAGTTCCCCGTTATAAGGAATACCCGGCTTTACCTGAGGGAAGAGATGTAGCAAAAACTTTCTTAAAGCACACAATGGACGAGATGACTTGGGTTCAAGCTCGCTATATTTCTGACCAGCCTGTACCTGTTGATGTCGGTAACACCAGCGAGCCAAAGGATACGGCTAGGTTGTTGGCCAAATTATCTAATATTTCTAGGCAAGAAATGCTAGTGGAATCGGCATATCTGATATTTGATGATCGTCAATTGGATAAGCTGCAGTTAATAACAAATAATGGCACCGAGATTAAAGTTATCACTAACTCAATGGTTTCTAATGACCTTGTCACTAACCATTCTGGTTATGCAGGCCGCCGACAAGATATGCTTGATCACGGTTTAAAGCTGTTTGAGTTAAAACCAGATACGCAATTGTGTGTGGAATCGACGAGAGATGAATCAAAATGTGCACCAGAAACGGCCTATGGCTTACATGCGAAGTCTGTTGTTTTTGATAGGGAAGTGGCTGTAATTGGTTCTTTTAATTTCAACTTACGCTCAACCTACCTCAATACAGAATCGATTCTGGTGGTTGAAGATGAGCGCATCGCTGAACGTCTGGCTGATGATATTGAGCAGGCGATGGACGAAGATAATAGTTGGCGATTGAAATTAGATAAAGGTGACATCTATTGGTATTCCGGCTCAGAAAGTTGGAGCAGCGAACCAGAGGCTGGTCAGTGGGAACAACTTCAATCACGCTTTTTGCAGTTATTTCCGATAGAGAAATACTTGTGAATTAGGTTGTAACGTTCATTATTTTAAATGAATTGCGCCATAAAATTTTCAATAGTTATTTTCCTGTAAAGTTGTTCGAGGCCCACCACTATACGTTAGTGTATTGGTGTTCTTCATTATTCTGGCTATTTATGTATATATGAGTGATTGTTTACCGACAGTTTAGTCTTATCCCTTGTGTTTAGATTTTTAGCTCTATAGTGTATAGATGATACTTTCATTACCATAATGAAATATGTCAGTAGACTAAAAAATAAAGATAACAGTTTAAGGAAAAGCTGATTATGTACCCGTTTTTACGTTTAGCAAAAGTGTTATGGCAAGCCAAGCGCAGTTCCCCGGTTCACCTAACTGACAAAAATGAAATTTCATTCTCATGCCACCCATGGGACCTCGATATCTTTAATGAAATGAACAATGGTCGAGTCCTCACCCTTTATGATTTGGGGCGTACTGAACTTGGAATTCGCTGTGGGTTGATGAAGGTACTGGCGAAAAAGCGTTGGGCTTTGGTCGTGGCAGGCAGTTCAGTGCGTTATCGCAAACGTATTCATATGTTTCACAAAGTGAAAATGTACTCACAGTGCGTAGGCTGGGATGATAAGTGGTTGTATGTTGAGCAATCAATGTGGGTTTATGGAAAACCGTGTTCTTCTGTGTTAATTCGAGCCGGTGTAACATCTAAAAGTGGTTTGGTTTCACCGCAACAATTACTCGAAGCGATGGATGCGCCAGTTAATACACCTATTCTTCCTCAGTGGGTTACAGAGTGGATTGATTCAGAGCAGCATAGGCCTTGGCCACCGATCGGTGAATGATAATTAAGATATCCAATGGGGTTAACGCTTGCGAACAATTAAAACTACCTTAACCCCCTTTTAACCCTCATGTCGCTATCTTATCCGCATTGTAGTGGGAGATAGCATTAATGATGTTTCGATATTCACTGGTTTCTCTGATGTTGTTCGGCCTGTTTGGCTGTGTGACAACGGGAGAGGCTGATTTTGCAACAACCAAAATATATCCATCCAGCAACTTATGGAGAGGATAGAGCAAACGCCACCAGTGCAGGATGGGCAGCAAGCGCCGAACCTGATCACCGATCTAATTAATGTGCCCGAGCTGGAGCAATACCTGACTTTGGCGTTAGCGAATAACCCCAGTTTGCAGCAAAGTGTTATGGCGTTAAAAATCGCTTACGCCCAGAAGGGGGTAAACTATGCTGATCAACTCCCTAGTGTAGAGGTTGGTTTCTCTGGCGAAAAGTCCGAGGGAAGTAATGAGAGCTACAATGCTGATCTAACCGTCAGCTGGGAGCTGGATATATGGCAACGACTTTCTGATGTTACTGGTGCATCCCAAAAAGATGTCGCTGCAAATCATGCAAGCACAGTTCTTGATACCGGCAGCAGCGGCGCTGGGTTACGGGATTTTGTTTGCAACTGTGATCACTTTAATGTTAACACCATCATTATTGATGATTCAAAATGATGTAAAACAACTGATTAACAAAGTGAAATGTCGTATGAAAGCGGATAACTCACCGCTGGAATTGGCTTGATCCGTCAACTTTATATAGCCTCGTAGTTACACTGCGGGGCATTATTTAAAGCCTAACAAGGGAATCCATCATGGCCGATAACTTGCAACTCTTGCTGGTCGAAGATGACATAGATTTGGCCAAAGCGGTTATTGATTACCTAGAGCTGGAAGGAATCCAGTGTGACCATGCGGCGAATGGACTGTCCGGTCATCAGCTTATTACGTCCAACCATTACGATGTTGTGGTATTGGACCTCAACTTACCCAAGATGAATGGCCTTGAAGTGTGTGAGCGTATTCGTGCTCAAGGGATCGATGTACCGATACTGATGTTGACCGCCCGCGATACCCTAGACGACAAACTGACCGGCTTTTCGAAAGGTGCGGATGACTACTTGGTCAAGCCGTTCGCCATGGAAGAGCTGATTGTTCGGTCACAAGTACTTGCTCGCCGCCGTAGCGGGCAGATTAGCAAGCTTGTAGTGGAAGATCTAGAGCTCGACTTACAGAAAAAAAGGGCCACCAAGGCCGGGGAGCCCATAAAGCTTTCACCTATTGGGTTTAAGTTACTCGAGTGCTTAATGCGGGATAGCCCTAATCCAGTCTCTCGAGGGACATTGATGCAAGCCGTATGGGGAGATGAGCAACCCGACAGTAATAGCTTGAAAGTACATATGTTCAATGTGCGAAAAGCGGTGGACGCCAACGCTGAGAATAAATTAATACACACCATAACCGGCCATGGCTTTGCGTTGAAAAAGTCTGAAATAGAGTGAGTGACAAGTAATGAGAATCAGGCCAAGTATTCGGATCTACTTTTTGGTAGCTATGCTGCTCACTGGTACGGTTACTATTGGCGTTCTTACCGTTACAGCTGTTAGGTACTTCTTTTCCGGCATGGACTCCGCCATGACGGAGTTTTTTCGCTCTCAGGTTTCCGAGCTACCACTAGGTGAAAAAAATACGCCGTTACAAATGGATGAACTAACCATTGCATCAAAGTGGGAAGACCTACCGCAACAGATCCAGGATAACTGGCACGCTGATGATCTGGATCCTGGTCAATTGCATAAAAAAATAGGAGGCACAGCCATTTTTTCGCCGCCTGAATTTGGCTACTTTGTGATGAAAGTGGTTAGAGAGGAACAAGTCCGCTTTATCTCATTAGTGCTGGATGATTTTGAGACACATAAGCGTTTAAATGAAGAGGTACCACCGTTCTTCTACATTATCCTTACCGGATTGGCTGCTATTGTTTTTTTTGCACTGGTACTGCTAGTGGTGCAAAGAAAGATATCTTCACCAGTCGAACGTTTAAGAGATTGGGCGAAATTGTTAGACAAAGAGCAGTTAACTCAGCCTGTACCAAATTTTCATTACAGCGAACTTAACTCCCTTGCTGGGCTTATTAAATCCAGCTTGAGCTCAGTACAAGAAAGCTTGGAGCGGGAGCAGCGCTTTCTCGGTTATGCCAGCCATGAACTGCGAACACCTATCGCGGTTACCCGCACTAATAGTGAACTGCTACGTAAGATGATTACCAAGCAAATTGCACCAGATAAGCAGTTAGAGGTACTAGATAGGATCGATCGGGCCGTTTTTACGATGACTGACTTAACAGAAACCCTGCTTTGGTTAAATCGCCATGAGGGCAAGGTGCTACCGAGTCGCAGCCTTAAAGTGGGCGAGTTGATAACGCAAATTGAATCTGAGCTTCATTATCTACTTCAGGGCAAGCTGGTGGATGTTCATATCAGCGTTGATGAGACTGAAATGGTGTTACCTGAAGGACTTTATCGTATCGTCATGACAAACCTTATTCGCAATGCTTTTCAACACACCCACCATGGTGAGGTTGTCATTGAACAGAACGGTAATCAAATTTCTATTGTTAATCACAATTTTAATGCGCCAAAAGTGCAGGATGACTTGGGCTTCGGCCTTGGGTTAGAGCTTACCCAGCGGCTTATTTCCCAATACGGATGGCAGTATCACACCATACAATCAAACGATGGATGGCGAGTAGAAGTGGTGTTTGATAGCGCTTTTGAATAAATGTTCTGGATAACTTGATTTAATATTAATACGTTATCTTATCTGCGCATAAGTTCGGAACACTGAAAATTTGAGCGCACAAACTCGAAATAAGTGTAGACGTGACATTTATCACTTAAATGGACTTGGGCTATGACCATGGATAGGCTCGCCTGTAACTGGATGAGTGAAGTAAATATCGCTGGCATGGAGCATTAAGCGCTGTGAGACGTCATTAGCTTCAGAGCTGTTGCTGAGATTAGGGCTGTTATAAAGATCACAACCTAAAATAGGGTGGCCAATTTCAAGGCTATGGATCCGCAATTGATGGGTGCGACCTGTAAGGGGGGTGTATTGCACTAACGTTCTAGGGGGATTACCCAATCGACTAATTACCTGATAGTCACTAATGGCACTTTTCCCCGTACAGTGGCAAATCTTTACACGGGGAAACAACGTTTTATCTTTAGCAATGGGGGCAGATATTTGACCACCGTCAGCTTCAACCCACCCCGCTAACATAGCCAGATAGCGCTTTTGTACCGTCCGTGCTTGAAACTGTTTATTCAGATTCTTAGATGCAGCATGGTTAAGCCCCACCACCATAATGCCAGAAGTTCCTAAATCTAGCCGATGTGGCAACTTAGCATCCTCAAAAGCAGGCGTTGCTTTTTTAGTCTGCGTAGCGTCTTGACCGTTAACTAAACGGTAATGCACTGAATCCCAATTAAGCGGGTTTTTACCCGATAAACTTAACAAACCACTCGGCTTGTTAATCAATAAAATATCATTATCTTGATAAAGGATCTTTACCCTAGCCAGACACTCGGGTGCCACAAAAGTATCAATTATTTCATTCGTAGAGGAGTCAGATATAGACATTTAAGGGCCCTGATGTACTAAAGAGGGAAGGTTTATATAATAGATGGGTTAAGTTGGCCACTACTTTGTCGGTAAATTGGTTGCTTTGCAATGGCAGAGATTATCTGGAATTTCTCAGCCTCTTTTCATCAAAGGAAAAAATTGAAAATAAAAAGCGAACCTACTTGGGTTCGCTTTTGTTCTTCTGCTCTTATCAAATACCAACCTACATAAATATTTGATCAGTCTTGCAGGTTAAAATCGCTGTTCTCTACGTTAGATATTTTGTAATTAGAGCCACTAGTTACTGCAATATCTGCCTTGATAACAACGATTTTTCCAGTGCAAGTACTTGATCAATTACTTATCCAGATTGGTATAAGCTGTTATCCAACTTGATATGACATGATCAACAACCCTAGTCTTCGATATAGCTCTCGATGCTTGGGCAAGAACATACCAAGTTACGGTCACCGAACACGTTATCAACGCGGTTTACGGTTGGCCAGTACTTCGAGTCTTTGGTTTGCGTCGATGGGAAGCAAGCAAGCTCGCGGCTATAACTGCGGTTCCACTCGGTGTCCATGATATCGACTTGAGTGTGTGGCGCATTAACCAGCGGGTTGTCTTGTAGATCCCATTCGCCGTCTTGTACACGGGCGATTTCATGACGGATTGCAATCATCGCATCACAGAAGCGATCTAGCTCGGCAATGTCTTCTGATTCCGTTGGCTCAATCATTAGCGTGCCTGCAACAGGGAACGACATGGTTGGCGCGTGGAAACCGTAGTCCATCAGACGTTTGGCAACATCTTCTTCTGAAATGCCTGACGCTTCTTTGATTGGGCGAATATCGATAATACATTCGTGTGCAATACGGCCATGAGTACCACGGTATAGAACCGGGTAGTGCGGACGTAGACGCTCCATCACGTAGTTAGCGTTCAGAATCGCTAGCTTGGTTGCTTCAGTCAGTCCCGTTTCACCCATCATTGCAATGTAAGCGTAAGAGATTGGTAGAATAGACGCTGAACCAAGATCTGCGGCTGATACCGCGTATTGTTGCTGCTCTGCTTCTGTGTTCTCAACGTGACCCGGGAGGAATGGGGCAAGGTGAGATTTAACACCGATAGGTCCCATTCCTGGGCCACCTCCACCGTGTGGAATACAGAAGGTCTTGTGTAGGTTCAGGTGAGAAACGTCAGAACCAATGAACCCTGGGCTAGTTAGGCCAACCTGTGCGTTCATGTTGGCACCGTCTAGGTACACTTGACCGCCAGCCTCATGAACAAGCTCACACACTTCCTGTACGGCTTCTTCATAGACACCGTGGGTAGAAGGGTAGGTGATCATGATGCATGACAGGTTATCACGGTGTTTTTCGATCTTCGCTTTCAAATCGTCAACATCGATGTTGCCTTGGTCATCACAGCCAACAACCACAACCTTCATCGATACCATGGCAGCAGATGCTGGGTTGGTACCGTGAGCAGAGCTTGGGATTAAACAAACATTACGGTGTGCATCGCCATTGGCTTCATGGTAACGCTGGATAGCGATAAGACCGGCATATTCACCTTGAGCACCAGAGTTAGGCTGTAGTGAGAACGCATCGTAGCCGGTGATTTCACACAGCATTTTCGATAGGTTATCGGCTAGCTCAGCGTAGCCTTTGGCTTGGTCTGCTGGTGCGAATGGGTGCAGCTGACCAAATTCAGGCCAAGTGACCGGGATCATCTCTGCTGCAGCATTTAGCTTCATGGTACAGCTGCCCAGCGGGATCATGCCGTGGGTCAGTGAATAATCTTTGTTTTCCAGCTTCTTCATGTAACGCATCATAAGCGTTTCACTGTGGTACTGGTTGAATACTGGGTGTGTCAGGTATTGGCTGGTACGACGGCAGCTTTCTGGGATAGCAGCAAATTCGTCACTGGCGATGTCTGCAGTGAACATGGATGCTTTCAGGTTGTCACCGCTGAAGATTGCCAATAGGTCTTCGATGTCAGCCACTTTTGTGGTTTCGTCGATACTTATACCTAGCTGTCCGCTATTTTCATTAGAAGTTGGGTACTTACGTAGGTTGATACCCGCATCAAGTGCCTTGTTGTAGAACTCAGTGGTTTTCTTGCCCGTGTTCAGAGTTAGGGTATCGAAGAAGCTGTCGTTTGCTAGTTCAATGCCCGAGTTGCGCAGGCCAGCAGCTAGGATTGCCGTTAGGTGATGTACGCGGCGGCCGATCTTACGTAGGCCTTCGGGACCATGGTATAGCGCATAGAATGCAGCCATGTTGGCAAGCAGAGCCTGAGCGGTACAGATGTTCGATGTCGCTTTTTCGCGGCGGATGTGCTGCTCACGGGTTTGCATTGCCATACGAAGTGCTTGGTTGTCACGGGAGTCTTTAGACACACCAATAACACGGCCAGGCATTGTACGCTTATGTTTATCTTTCGTTGCCATGAAGCCAGCGTGTGGGCCACCAAAGCCCATCGGTACGCCGAAGCGTTGTGCTGAACCAATCACGACATCTGCGCCCATTTCACCCGGCGCTTTTAGTAGGGTAAGTGCGAGAAGGTCTGATGCCACCGCCACTAAGGTCTTCTTGGCGTGTGCGGCTTCGATAATATCAGTCAGATCTTGAATATTACCGGTTGTTCCAGGGTATTGAACCAAAGCACCGAATACGTCGTGTTTATCGAGATCTTGAATATCACCGCGGATGATCTCAATACCGATGTAACCAGCACGAGTCAGGACAACGTCAACGGTTTGCGAGTGCAATTCGTTAGAAACGAAGAACGCCTTGCTCTTGTTTTTGCTAGCACGCTGGCACAAAGTCATCGCTTCAGCCGCTGCGGTTGCTTCATCCAATAGGGATGCGTTGGCTAGCTCCATACCGGTCAGGTCCATGATCATTTGCTGGTAGTTAAGCAGTGACTCAAGACGACCTTGGGAAATTTCAGGTTGGTAAGGCGTATAAGCGGTGTACCAACCTGGGTTTTCCAATATGTTGCGTAGAATAACGTTCGGAGTAAAGGTGTTGTAGTAACCCTGACCGATATAGCTGCGGTTGATGATGTTCTTGCTGGCAATAGCTTTAAGTGAGGCCAGCATATCCGCTTCGCTTTGAGGCAGGTCGAGCTGCATAGGCTCAGGTAGGCGAATTGCTGCCGGAACCGTCTCATCGATTAGCTGATCAACGCTTGATACGCCGATGGTTTCCAGCATGATTTTTTGTTGTACCGAATCTGGGCCATTGTGGCGGCCTGCAAATTCCATATCGTCACTTAATGCATTTAGAAGAGTCATGTCGGTCATGGTTCTTTCCTGAACAGTTACTACCTATTGCATTGAGCATATTGCAATAGTTAATGGTCATCGAGTAGTTGAGCTATTACATGTTATGAGGGCTTTCAGGTGAAATAACCTGAAAGCCCGGCTCAATTAGTCTTCGTCGATGGTCGCAAGGTATTTTTCGCCGTCGATCAGTTTAGAGAGTTCCTCTACATCCTGAACTTTGATTTTAGCAATCCAGCCGCCTTCGTATGGTTCTTCGTTTACAAGCTCTGGGCTGTCTTCCAGCTCTTCGTTGATTTCAACGATTTCGCCTGTAACAGGTGCGTAGATATCAGATGCAGCTTTGACTGACTCAACAAGAGAGAAAGATTCGCCTGCTTCTGTTGAATCGCCAACTTCTGGAAGGTCAACAAATACAACATCACCTAGAAGGCCTTGAGCGTGGTTAGAGATACCCATAGTGATAGTGCCGTCACCATTGTCTAGTACCCATTCGTGGCTTTCAGCGAACTTCAGTGTATTTTCCATTAAAAACTCCTTGCGCAATCTTTCCGCAGATTTTATTAATTGTTTCAGTGGCCGGTCGGTGCCGGCCGCTAGGTCAAAAAACGAGGTCAATAAAACAGATTGTACTTGTTAACTTATTGGTAAAGAGGGAAGCGGCTGCAAAGCTTCTGAACCTGTTGCTTCACTTTTTGCTCTACAGCGCTGTTGTCTTCAGGGTTTGCTGCCAAACCGTCAAGTACATCGCCTATCCATTGACCAATTTGTTTGAATTCGTCAGCACCAAAGCCTCGGCTTGTGCCAGCAGGTGTACCTAGACGAATACCCGATGTCACCATTGGTTTTTCAGGATCAAAAGGTATACCGTTTTTGTTACAGGTAATGCCGGCACGCTCGAGCGCTTCCTCTGCTTGGTTACCTTTAAGGCCTTTTGGACGAAGGTCTACAAGCATCAGGTGGGTGTCGGTTCCGTTAGTCACAATGTCACAACCGCGAGCTTGCAGGACTTCGGCCAAGACTTTCGCGTTGCTGATCACATTCTTGATATATAACTTAAATTCTGGCTCTAGCGCTTCACCTAGAGCAACGGCTTTACCCGCAATAACGTGCATTAGCGGGCCGCCTTGAAGGCCTGGGAATACCGCTGAATTTATCTTCTTATTGATGTCTTCGTGGTTGGTCAAGATCATGCCGCCACGAGGGCCACGCAATGTTTTGTGCGTTGTCGTCGTAACAACGTGGGCATGAGGAATAGGGCTAGGATGTTCGCCAGCAGCAATAAGGCCAGCAATATGGGCCATATCCACCATGAGAAAAGCACCCACTTCATCGGCAATGGCACGGAACTTAGCAAAATCGATTACACGAGGAATGGCCGAACCACCGGCAATGATCATTTTCGGCTTGCTTTCGATAGCAATCTGACGCACTTGCGCGTAATCAATTTCGCAAGTTTCTTTATCGACACCGTATTGAACAGCATCAAACCATTTGCCAGAGAGAGCAGGGCGCGCACCGTGTGTTAGGTGGCCACCCGCATCCAAGGACATACCCAAGATAGTGTCACCTGGCTGAAGTAGGGCCAGCATTACGGCACCATTGGCTTGTGCGCCAGAGTGTGGCTGAACATTAACGTACTCACATTGGAAAAGCTGCTTGGCGCGGGCAATAGCGATGCGTTCAACTTCGTCGACATGCTCACAACCACCGTAATAACGGCGTCCCGCATAACCTTCGGCATACTTGTTGGTTAGACAGCTACCTTGGGCTTGCATGACCGCTTTTGACACAATGTTCTCAGAGGCAATTAACTCAATCTGCTGGTTTTGGCGGGCTAGTTCGGCGGCAATGCCAGCGTTTACTGCACCATCAACCTCAGCAAGGTGGGTTGAGAAGAACACTTCTAAATCGTGGTTTTGGTATGAAGCTTTCATTTCGCGTTATCCTCTAATCGCGCTCTTAAAGGTATCCCTTGTTCCGAGCCAAAGCGTATATCGTTGTTATGGATAGTCCTTGTTAAACGTTGCTATTTATCGGTAATACGTGTTGAGTACCGCATCACCCCTAACAACTGCATAACATGCCTTACTATAAATAGCCGATTAAACGAAAATTTCCAATAGTGGAATATCATGTACTTTAATGGTCATAATTTTACGCAAACGTTTGCCTTTTGCAAACTAAATTTCTAATATGGTGTTAACTTTTTTCTAAAGAATACTGAATGATTCACTGTGGCAAAAAAGTTAAATGTGTGTCTTATTCCTTGTTGTGCATGGGGTCGAGACGTTCTACAGAGCATTTACAAATAGGTGTGTGAACTGGCTGATTGTGAGTGTATCTTTGCGAGATTGGGTAGTGTGACTGGTTGAAAAACGGCCTGTTTCCTTTAGGAAACTAAATTTCAAATATGATGCATTGGTCATATTTTTTTTACCGATGAGCTTTTAAGTTTCCGGACCTCTATGCCAGAATGAAATGAACGCCGTTACCAGGGAGGGACGTAATGAGTGACGAACAACAGGTTGATGTATACCCATCTATGACCGTCGTGAAAGAGTTTGAATCTGAAAAGGCAGACAAAATTGAGCCAATGCAATTAGGAAAAAGGCTCAAGGAAATCCGTATGGCGCATGGCTTGACGCTTGAAGAAGCCAGTAAGCGGACTGGATTGGCTCGCTCTACGTTATCTAAGATTGAAAATGAGCAAATTTCACCAACCTTTCAGGCGATGCAAAAGCTCGCTAGTGGGTTGGAGATTGATATTCCACAACTTTTTGCTCCACCTAAGCAACTGAAAGCCACAGGACGCAGGGATATTACTCGAAAAGAGCAGGGTAAGCCGCACCCAACCACAACTTATGAACATGAGCTTTTGGCTACTCAGTTGACCAATAAAAAGATGATGCCCTTTAAATCAAAAGTACGGGCACGGGCTTTTGAAGACTACAGCGATTGGATCCGTCATGATGGTGAAGAGTTTCTGTTGGTACTCGAAGGGGATATTACTTTTTATTCAGAGTTTTATGAACCGGTCACATTAAACCAAGGTGACTCAGTTTATTACGATGCCAATATGGGACACATGCTGACTTCTCTTAGCGAGGACGATGCTTTGATATTGTGGGTGACCGCCTCATAAGTGACGCCGTCACGGGCTGGGTGAGGCCCGAATCTGTTCAGAGCAGTAAACACATCTTGTTCTTAGCTTGTTTAGCTGCCAGTGTCTCGGTTTTTCAGGGTCATATAGTGATGCTCTGATTGTTAACGCTATTGATGGTTTTAACATTTGATGTGCCGCAAGTCGAAAGGAGGAACTTAACAATAGGTTCCTCTTGTTTTGAAAAAATGTTAATTCGAGAAACTTTAACCTGTGGTTCAAATGTGTGATGTTGCACGGTTGAATGATAGGAAACTTTGTTTACTATAAGAAACCATGTCTAACATGGTTGTAACAGCTGATATGGAGTATCGCCGCTTTGCTCGCGGTGTATGGAGTAAAATCATATGTCACAAGAACTACTGGTAACACCACTACACGCACTTCACATTGAAATGGGGGCCAAGATGGTGCCTTTTGCTGGTTATGATATGCCAGTGCAATACGCGTTGGGTGTACGTAAAGAGCATATCCATTGCCGTGAGTCGGCTGGTCTATTCGATGTTTCCCATATGGGGCAATTGCGTCTTCATGGTGAAAATGCAGCAAAAGTTATCGAGTCGCTAGTTCCTGTCGATATTATTGATCTTCCGGCAGGAAAGCAGCGCTATGCCTTCTTCACCAATGAGCAGGGCGGAATCCTTGATGATTTGATGGTAACCAACTTTGGTGATCACCTGTTCGTTGTTGTTAACGCGGCATGTAAAGAACAAGATATTGCACACATCCAAGCGCATCTTCCTGATGATGTCACTATGGAAATTATTGAAGAGCGCGCACTTCTAGCATTGCAAGGTCCAAAAGCTGCGCAAGTGCTGGCACGCTTGAACCCTGTTGTTAGTGACATGGTCTTTATGGATGCCGCCAAGGTTGAGCTATTAGGCATTGAGTGTTTGGTTAGCCGTTCAGGCTACACCGGTGAAGATGGCTATGAGATCTCTGTGCCTGCCAACAAAGCTGAAGAGCTAGCGCGTGAGTTATTGGGTCAGGAGGAAGTGGAATGGATCGGCCTTGGTGCTCGTGACTCACTACGCCTTGAGTGTGGCCTGTGTTTGTATGGTCACGACCTCGATACAACGACAACACCGGTAGAAGCAAGCTTGCTATGGGGTATTAGTAAGCCACGTCGAGCTGATGGTGAACGTGCTGGTGGATTCCCTGGCGCTGATATCATTCTTGAGCAGATTAAAACGAAAGATATTGTTCGTAAACGTATTGGCTTACAGGGTCAGTCTAAAGCCCCTGTGCGTGAAGGTAGCAAATTGTTTGATGCTGATGGTAATGAGATTGGTATTGTGACTTCAGGCACCTTTGGCCCAACAAAAGGGGCACCAGTAGCAATGGGTTATGTTCAAACTGATTTCGCTGTGATTGGCACTGAAATTTTTGCTGAAGTTCGTGGCAAGAAATTACCGATGACAGTAGAAAAAATGCCCTTTGTTCCTCAGAACTATTACCGTGGTTAAATAATTATAATATCAATAATGTATTGATATAAAATGAGTTTTTTATTGATAAATAAAGGAGCCATACTGGCTCCTTTATTTATCTCAAAGTCTGGTTGGAAAAATACTCAGAAATCAACTTTGCTATAGGAAAGGCACAGCCAATACAGCTGAGGTTGATATGAATAATTGTAATGTCCATAAGACTCACTTCCACAAGCGCCCAGTATCACTAGTTGCTTTGATGATGATAACCTCGTTCAGCATCTCTGCGGAATCTTTCCTAATGGGGTTTGATGAGTATATGGACCGTTGTATGTCTTCCTATGGTACAGACAAGATCACGCGTTCAGTCTGCGAAAAACAATATCAGGCTATAGAGCAAAAAGAGTTGGAAATTTTTGCTAAGACAAGTGATGCAAAAAGTGACGTATGGCGGGAAGAGGAAAAGAATGCTGATTCATTGAATGAAGCAAATGAATAAATTAATAAGCTCTGTTAATAGATAATATTGATGAGGTTATTTTCTATATTTTATTGTAACGACTTTTGGTCTATGTTTTTTCTTATTCATTGCTGAATGAAAGCTGTCAGGTTGTGTCATTCATATTTTTTATTACTATGTTCTTTTTCAGTGTCCTGGCTGAAGCGTTTGTATTTGACTTTAAATGACATTAAAACAATGGCTTAAGTGTTTTGCTTTCTGTTTCAGATATTCGCTAAATCAATGGCTCGTCATTCAACTGTTCAGCTTATATTTAGCCGGTAGGCGTACTATCTATAAGGTGAGTTTATCAACTAATGATAGCTAGGTTATTCTTCATCATGCTGATGAATCTATTCTGCTTTCATTAAACCTTATGAGTTATATGGTTATGCGGCAATATTTGACTAAGTTTCCATTGTTTGTTCGTGAGCAATTAAATATGCGAGAAATGTTATTCGAGATCGTGTTAGCGATCGTAGCAATAGCAGCGGCAATTGGTTTGTTTACCGCTGCTGTTATGGCCTAGTCTTTTGATGCTCCTTTTGGCGTCGCAACAGGAAACGTGACGCAGACTTCAACACCTTGTTTATCTTTGCGATTTCTAAGCAGAATCTTTCCTTGATGGTAGTCGGTAATCAAGCGTGCTATGAACAACCCAAGCCCTAAGTGTGGTTTGTCTTGTTGGCTTTGAGTACGAACGGATACCATAGAGTTCAGTAGCTGATCGCCCATATCATCAGGAAGAAGTGGACCTTCATTACTGACCATCAAGCAAACCTGAGAATCTCTCTGTGACAATGTCACCTGAACAGGCTGCTCATTCTGGCTAAAGTCGACGGCGTTTGAAATCAGCTTGTCGAGCATCTGTGCCAAGTAATCTGGTGCACCATCAACCAGTACAGGGGCGTTACCTGTATCGACCCTGAAGCTTTGGTTCTCATAGGCCATCTGATACCCCTGCATACACCCTTCAACCAGTTCATTGAGCGGGAATACCTCTTTTTCCGCACCCTGCAAACTTTGTTCTATGCGGGTGGCTTCTGTCATGCTCGATAAAATCGTATTTAGACGTTGAATTCCTTCCTGTGCACGTTCTATGTAGCGTTTAGAATCTTCATCTTGATCTTGCATTGACAGGTTTTCGATAGAAGAACGAACGACCGCAACCGGTGTGCGTAACTCATGCGACAAGCGAGACGAGAGGTTCTCAAGATAATGGTTATATTGACCCAATCGGCTGACCATACCCGTTAAACTGCGACTTAAGTCGCCAATTTCATCGCTCTCGGTCGATGCAGTAATAGTGTGCTGAATTTTACCTTGGCTATCAATGGCGTTCTCGGCTTCATTACTAAGCTTTCTCACTCTTCTTGAGATATTAGAGGCGAATAAGAACAGGGTTAGGGTGCCAACCACAATAATAGCGATGAGTGCATTGAGTAACTTCTCAAGGGCACGGTTACGTAACGTTTGAATACCAATGGTCGATTCTTCAGCAACAACAGCACCCATTACGTTGTCACCTAACCAAATAGGGTAGGCGGCCGCTAAAATCATGGCTTTGCCGTCATTAGAACGGCGCCAAAGCGAATACCCACGGCCTTGAAGGGCCTGGTATATATGCACCCCTTCAACCTTGGCCGCATCTTTGAGCGCATCATGAAATGCGGTGGGCTCATTGATAAGGTAGCGGTAGTACAACGGGTGGAGCCATTTTTGCTCTAGCGATGCCCACCACGAATCAGTTTCATCGCCATATTTGACGGAGGACGACCACACACCGTTTGACTCCTGAATATCACCAGTTTGGGCCAAGATCCGCTGGTGTCGATCAATGACCCAAATACGTGAACTGGTGTGTCCCATCCCTTTGAGGATATTTTCAATTTCTGGTGAGGGGATAAGTACGGTGCCGAGCTTGCTCATTTGGTTGGTGTTCGATGTGCCAATAATGGTGTCAATCTCACGGTTGCTGGTGTTATTAACATCATAAAAGGCAAAACCCAGTTTGCTGCCCAGCATGTCTAAAGGAAGACGCAGTTCAATGTTGTAGCCGTTGTCGGTGGTATGCCAATACCCTTGGATTTGGCTTTCAAGGGCTAAATCGGCCGGGTTAGTGATGTCTCCATTGATTTGCCAGGCATTGAACCATCCGTCTTCATAGACGGAAATGACATAGCGATGAAATTCACCACTGGGTGTGGTTATTGCGATGATCAGATGATCATTTCTATCGACTCGTGCTGAGCCCTTTCGGCGCATAACGGGTTTGTTATCTTTCACCTCAAACATGGCGTATAGATAACCATCGTATTTTCCGACCATATGGTTGAAGCGAAGGTTGCTTCGTTGGTACGGCCAGCGACTGAACTGAACATACTCTCTACCATAATGCACAACTTGTTCGGAATAATCTGACCAGTCATTGAGCTGTCCGTCGAGTTTGATTGCCGATCTTAGTTCGTAGGCATAAAGATCACGGCCTTTTTGCACCGATTGCAAAAAACTGGCTTGGTCGGTAAATAGGTTAGGGCGCTCATTCAGCGCAGTGGCGACGGCCCTTGTGGTTCCCACTAAGGTTTGCTCTTGGCCCTGGCGCAAGAGCTTTTCCATTTCGAGGATGTAGTTATAGCCAATCCAAGGGAGCGTCAGTAATAAGCAGGCAATTAAGGTGATTTTTGTGCGTAGGCCACAGACTGGCTTTAGTCGTTTAAGGTCGACAGCTGAGAGCTTTCGTAATAAATTTTTTTGCATTAAGCCCCCCAGCGGTAGCCCATGCCATAAACCGTGTTGATACAGTCAAACTTGTTATCGAACTGCATGAATTTTTTACGGATTCGTTTGATATGGGAGGTAATCGTACTGTCATCAACCACTACTTGCGCTTCGTCCATGAGGTCGTGTCGACTTTTAACATGACCTGGACGCTTAGCTAGTGCATATACCATCCAAAACTCGGTGACAGTTAATTCAACAAGGTGCTGCTGCCAAAAGACCTGCATTTTGTTTTTATCGATGGAAAGATCACCGTGTTGAATAAGCTCTACTTTCTCGGTGGGTTGCAGCATCAGATCGCTACGGCGAAATAGTGCCGCAATACGGGCAATCAGATGGGGCAGGCTGACATCTTTGGTTAGGTAGTCATCGGCGCCCATACGCAAACCACATACCGTGTCGAAGTCGCTGTCTCTGGCGGTGAGGAAAATGATCGGCAAGATCGGTGATAGCGCACGGAGTGATTGGCATAAGGTAAAACCGCCATCTATCTCATCCTGCAAGCCAATATCGATAATGGCCAAATCTGGCAGCTCTGATTCAAAAGCAGCCTGCGCATCAGGGCGGTTGTCATAGCCTTGTACATCGTAACCATGCTTTTTTAGTACATCGATATAGTTTTCACGGATGGCTCTTTCATCTTCGACAATGACAATTTTTTTCATGAGCTAGTACCTGTTTTTTTCATGGCTTAGAACCCATACAGCGTGTTAATGATGCTGACTATACAACAATCTAGCTGATAGAAAAGGCTTGCAGACAGAATCGGAGCAATTGCCATTTTTTTGCCACAATTGATCATGACATTGCCTTTTTTTGCGCTCAGATTTGCCAGATCGGCTTGCTTTAATAACCTCATCGAAACGAAACAGCCCATACGAAATCGTTAAGTAACAAGGCAAATCAAAACTGAATGACATTGATGAGGACATCAAAATGAAAAAGCAGCTTATCTCAACACTGATCACAACAACGCTTATAGCTTCTCTGGTTTCTCCTATAGCTACAGCAAATGACATTCCGAACGATAGCAACTTGAACGACAGCTACCGTGTTGGTGAGCAAGAATCACTCATTGGTCTCGGCTCTGGTGCCGCGCTTGGTGCCGTTGTCGGAGGCCCTATCGGCGCGGTAGTCGGCGCCATGGTTGGCGGTATTGTTGGTACCGCTGTTGGGCAAGACAACCAAATTCAGGCACAAGATGAAGAACTGGGTGAGCTGGTCGCCCGTAATACCGAACTTGAACGTATCAGCCAGAAATACAACCAAGCGCAGATTGAAATCGCGCGTCTTGAGCAAGACAAGTATGATCTGATGAACCACAAAGAGCGCCAGCTTGATTTGGCATTGGAAATGAATGTGCATTTCAGAACTGGTTCTGCCGATATTGAGCCGCTATTTAAAGCCCAGTTGGATGAGATTGCTGAAATCATGAAGCAGGCACCAGATATTCGCTGGGAGCTCGCTGGTTACTCGGACCGACGTGGTAGCACAGAGCGGAATCTAAATTTGTCGGAGCAACGCGTGGAAGCGGTACGTGATTACTTGGAATCACATGGTGTAGAGGGTGTTCAGCTTTACGCAGCAGCATACGGTGATCAGGTGCCACTAAGAGGCGAGCAGAACTTTGAAGGTGATTTCTTCGACCGTAGAGTGACCTTGCGTAGCGCTAGTGACAATGTCAGTACGGCACAAAACCATTAAGGGGTTAAGGAATGACTGAACAACAAAGAAAGAAGGTCAAAGAAGAGGCACCAAGCTGGGTGCTTTCCTTCCTCATCACCTTGCTATTGACTATGCAGTTGACGGTTAGGGCAGATGATATCTCGGCACAGAAGATAGATATCTTAGGGGGTGAAACCCTTTACGCTTGGGATGAAAGTTGGCAATCGATTGATACTGAACAGCATATATATTCCAACTCACAACAACGAGAAGGCCAGCAGCCCATAGGTCAGAAAACATGGGGCAATGAGAATGAGTGAGATTGTTTGGTGTGAACTGTTAATGAAAGTCTCACTGCTCCATTTTAGCCTTATCTATTGTTGATCACTTTGGTTGCATTAAATGGATACGTTAGTGGTATGTTGTCAGATAGCTCGCCCAGCTTTGGGCGAGCTTTATCACCGACAAGGTTTGTTCGCTAGTCTGCCTCTTATGAATTTTTTTCAAAATAAATATCCAAAATGTTCCAAATCAAGGAATTTGATTCTGTAGCCAGATAATCTGCCCTGATAACAAAAAAAGATGATCGACTAAACCTAAATCAATAATCGACTGGTTATCATCCTGAGCGTTGTGCGGCTTCTTCCCATGAACATGAAGTTAGATATATAGAGCCTGAAACTCACAATAAAGGCACAGCGCCAGCAACAGAAAGAGGCAACTATGAGTAATGTCACGATAGACGGTCAGGTTCTGGCTACTGACGGTCAATTGTCAATCCTTGAACTCGCTCAACAGTTCGAGATTGAAATCCCATCACTGTGTGGGCTAAATAAAAATGGCGAAAAAGTACCGTGCGATTTATGTGTGGTAGATATTGAAGGCCAAGGCATTCATCGTGCCTGTGAAGTTACAGCGGCACCTGAAATGGTTATCACCACGCAAAGCGATGTTATTTCTGAACGTCGCCGTGAGTCGCTAAATCGCATTATGTCAGATCACTATGCAGACTGTGAGGCACCTTGCCAAACCGCATGTCCTGCAGGTGTCGATATTCAGTCTTACCTGTACCACATTTCCCAAAACGACCATCAGAAAGCGGTAGAGGTGATTAAACGAACCTTGCCAATGCCGTTGTCGATTGGTCGTGTTTGTCCGGCTTTTTGTGAGACAGAATGTCGTCGCGGTATTGTTGACGAACCGATTGCGATCCGCCAATTGAAACGTCATGCGGCGGATATTGACCTTGAAGCCCAAGAGCAATATGTCCCACCGCGCAAAGCCGATAAAGGCAAGAACGTCGCTGTCATTGGTAGTGGCCCTGGTGGTTTGAGCTGTGGCTATTACCTAAGTAATGAAGGTTACAATGTCACTGTTTTCGAGTCCATGCCTCAGGCTGGTGGTTGGCTGCGTTACGGTATTCCAGAGTATCGTCTGCCAAAAGCCATTCTTGATAAAGAAATCGAGCTGATTTGCCGTAATGGCATGAAGGTTGAAACCAATACGACCTTGGGTAAAGATTTCCTGCTATCAGAGTTAACTAAACAGTATGATGCTGTATGTTTAGCCGTTGGTGCATCCCAAGCGGTTGAAATGAATTATCCGGGTAGTGATCAAGATGGCTGCTACCTCGGTGTTGATTACTTGAAAGATTACGTTACCACCCAAAATTACACCACCGGCAAGAAAGTGGCTGTGATTGGTGGCGGTAACACAGCTATTGACTGTGCACGTACTGCTGTTCGAGATGGTGCCGATACCACACTTATCTATCGTCGTACTCGCGATGAAATGCCAGCGGAAGACTATGAAATTGTTGAAGCTGAGCACGAAGGTGTCAAATTCCACTTCTTGACCAATCCAGTCGAAAACATTGCTGACAGTAATGGCCGGGTAACGGATGTGAAGCTTGAGAAAATGGCACTTGGCGAACCGGATGCTTCAGGCCGTCGTCGTCCAGAAGCGACGGGAGAATACTTTGTCGAGCATTTCGACACAGTCATCTCAGCTGTATCGCAAAAGCCAGATCTGTCGTTCTTGGACAATGACAGCATCGAACTTCCTGTTACCCGCTGGCTAACGCTTGAGTCAAGTGACGATACTATGCACTCCGGTGTGGAGAATATCTTTAGTATCGGTGATTTCCGTCGTGGCCCTGCCACAGCCATTGAAGCAGTGGCTGATGGCCGTGTTGCGGCTGAAGCGATTGATCGTTTCTTTAATGGCGATATGGAACATATTCCCGTCAAGCCATATAACTCACAAAAAGCCGCTAAGGTAAAGCAGGTTGATCCCAAGCAATTCGAAGGGATCCAGAAGGCCATGCGTTCTATCATGCCAGAGCTTACCAGTGAGCAGCGTGAACTTAGCTTCGCTGAAGTAGAAACTGGCTTTGTTAACGAAGAAGCAATGCGTGAAGCTGCCCGCTGCTTAGAGTGTGGTTGTCAGGCAAATACCGACTGTAAATTGCGTGACTTCGCAACTGAATACAAGGTCGAAAAAGATGACTTGGATATGTCTGACTGTCAGAAATTTGCCGTTGATGACAGTTCCGAGTTTATTGTTTTTGATGCCAACCGCTGTATCAGCTGTGGCCAGTGTGTCGACATCTGTAACGAACAAGCTGTTCACGGTGCACTTGGTTTCTTGAAAGATGCTGATGGTAATAGTGCCAAGCGTCCAGAGTGCCGCCCAGGTTTTGACAAAGGTTACAGCATGGGTGATTCAAACTGTGTGCAGTGTGGCGCTTGTGTGCAGGTTTGTCCGACCGGAGCATTGACGGATTCTCGCGATAAGTCGCAAGGCCGTGTTGAGATGCTCAAGCCAGTTGATACCATTTGTACTTATTGTGGTGTGGGCTGTAAGGTCACCATGTATGTAGACGAATTGACGGATAAAATTCGTTACGTTCAAGGCGCGAAGGACTCACCAGTCAACCAAGGTATGCTGTGCGTGAAAGGGCGTTTTGGATTTGACTTTATCCAGAGTGAAGAGCGTCTAAGCCAGCCATTGATCCGTAAAGACGGTAAGCTACAGCCTGCAAGTTGGGATGAGGCGATTACCTTGATTGCCGATAAGTTCTCGGCGATTAAGCAAGCGTCGGGCGGCAATGCACTTGCTGGCTTCTCGTCAGCTAAAACGACCAACGAAGATAATTTTGCGTTCCAGAAATTTATTCGCCGTGAGCTGGGCACTAACAACGTCGATCACTGTGCGCGTCTTTGCCACTCTACAACCGTTACAGGCCTTGAAGCCTCGTTGGGTAGTGGTGCGATGACCAATGATATTCCGAGTATCGCTCATTCAGATCTGATCTTTATTATCGGTTCGGATACTTCCTCGGCTCACCCAATCATCGCTTCGCACATCAAGCAGGCAATCCGTAAAGGGACTGCACGCTTGGTTGTTGCTGATCCGAAAAAAGTGGATATTGCGGATCATTCTGAATTGTATGTTGCCCATAGACCGGGCTCTGACGTAATGTTGATGAACGGCATTATGCAGCAAATCATTAAGAATGACTGGCAGGATCACGCTTATATTGATGCGCGAGTTGAGGGCTACGAAGCACTCAAATCCGAGGTTATGAGTGATGCTTATTCACCTGAAAAAGTTGAGCTCGTTACTGGGGTTAAACAAGCTGATTTGCTGAAGTTGGCGGAGTTGATTGGTACAGCCGAGCGTACGGCTATCTATTACTCAATGGGTATCACCCAGCATACGACTGGACACGATAACGTCCGTTCTATTGCTAACCTTCAGCTGCTGTGTGGCAATATCGGTATTGAAGGCGGGGGCATCAACCCGTTACGAGGCCAATCAAATGTACAGGGCGCTTGTGATATGGGGGCACTTCCGAATTACTTCCCTGGTTACCAGAAAGTCTATAACCCAGAGATCCACAGTAAGTATGCCAAAGCCTGGAACCGACCGGATCTGCCTGCGGAATCTGGTTTAACACTGACAGAAATCATTGATGCGGCATGCCACAAGCAAGTTCGTGGTCTGTATGTCATGGGTGAGAACCCAGTGTTAAGTGATCCTGACCAAAAGCACGTGCTGGAAGCGATTGAGGCATTGGACTTCTTGGTGGTGCAAGATATCTTCCTCACCGAAACCGCTCAATTGGCCGATGTTGTCTTGCCATCCTACTCTTTTGCGGAAAAGGCTGGTCATTTCACCAACACCGAGCGGCGTGTTCAGCGCCTGAATCCAGCGATTAAAGCGCCGGGTCAGGCTCGTGAAGATTGGCAAATTATCCAGACTATTGCCAACGCGATGGGTAGTGACTGGAATTACCAATCGGTTAAAGACATCACGGAAGAGATCACCCAACTGACACCTCAATACGCTGGGATCAAATGGGACCGTGTTGGTAAAGATGGTTTGCAGTGGCCATGCCGAGATGAAAATCACCCTGGCACCCGTATCATGCACCAAGAGAACTTTATCCGAGGTGAGAAAGCTGAAATGGTGGGCATCCCATTCCGCTATGCCGCTGAGCTTCCTGACGATGAGTTCCCAATGATATTGACGACGGGGCGTCTGTTGGAGCAGTTCCATACGGGGACTATGACTCGTAAGACGAAAGGGTTAGATAACCTAGCTGGCCCGAGAGCGATGATCTCGGTAACTGATGCTGAGCGTCTAGGTGTTGGGAATGGTGAGATGCTCACACTGTCTACTCGTCGCGGAACTATCGAAACGCCAGCGTTTGTTACCAAGCGAATGCAGCCAGGTGTCGTCTTTGTTCCTTTTCACTTTGTTGAATCGGCAGCAAATAAGTTGACTGGCACCGCGACAGATCCGCATGCCAAGATTCCTGAGTTTAAAGTGGCTGCAGTAAAAGTAGAAAAAGTGCTAACGACAATAGAGTAGTTTATCTTTCTTGTCATATCGCATTAACGCTGTATCTCTTCCTAAACACCCAGTTTTACTGGGTGTTTTTTTATGCCAGTCACAAAATGAAAAACAATATAAGTGGAAGATAGTAATCCATATTTAGTGTCGCAACTCGCCATCTGCTTAGTGTTTAATTTTGAATTTTAATGTTTTTTAGCTTATTTATAGCATTGAATTACTTAAAAAACGTCATGACACTATTTCTTACACCTCAGTCAAAATTTAACAATCTGTTTACGAAGGTGTGTTATCATCAATGGTATGAGTAGTTTGGTTTGTTACAAAATGTAAAATGCCGAAAGTTGAAGTGGGCATTAAAGTGCCTGGAAGCGCCGAGGTGTATGCAATTTGCTCGGAAAGTGGGAAAATATCCCTATTAGCTTAAAGCACATCGAAAGGACGCATCTTTAACTTCTTACAAAGAGGTGTTTATGAAATTCGGTCTGATTTTTTTGTTGTCTGCCGCTGCTGGTATACTTTCTGGTGAGCATTTCCACTCGTTTCTTGCAGGCTTTGGGGTTGCTTCAGTTGCAGTAGGCGCTGGCTATTGGCTAGCATTTCGTTGTTCTACCCGTTACCCACAACTGGCATTGTTAATGTTGATGATGGGTCTGATCGCTAAAATTGGTGTTACAATTGCTGGTGTTATGTGGGGTCTAGAGTTGAATCTTATTAACTCGCCATTCGTGTTCTCGCTGTCATATTTATTCTTCTCTATTGTTGTGACTTACATGTATTCCAAGTGGCGCGAATTCCAAATGTCTCGTACGACTGACGCACTAACGACTAAAACTGCTTAAGTCTTATGCTTAAAACTGAAAACGGGCTACTGGCCCGTTTTTTGTGCCTGGAGTTTGTCGGTTGTGCTTATACCAACCTACATAAATACTTGATTAACTACTTATCCAGATTGGTATTAAAGCGGGTTACCTTCAAGAGGGGGGGAGGCGGCACAGACTCACTCAGGCGCTATTCTTTGGGGGTCTACTTAGTAGAAAAATAACTTGTTCTATGCCGCCAAGTACCGCTTGGGTACATCGCTATTTTTACGCTAAAATAGGAAACCTAAAACAGAAGAAACAATAAAAATAGGTTCCTCCTTTATGAGCGGTCAACGCCTCAAAGTCCAATTCCAGCGACTGTATAATCACTTCTCTGGTCAAGATGCTGATACAAACCTCCAAGATATTGCTGAAGTACTATTTTGTACCCGACGAAATGTGCGAATGGTGATCAATAAAATGGTAGATAAAGGCTGGATCGCTTGGGAGCCAGCCGTTGGAAGGGGAAAGCAATCTAGGCTGACTTTTTGTAGTACAGACAATGAATTGCAGCTATTGCATGCCAGGAAGCTGGTGGCAGAAGGGAAACTAGAACCAGCGCTTGAAGCGCTTGAACATAATGCTGATAAGCTTGCTCAGATCATCCAAGAGCAGCTTGGCCACACAACGGCACACGGCAAACAAATTGTTCGTCTACCTTATTATCGCGCGTTCAGTAACCTTAATCCACTTCAACCTTTGCGCCGCTCTGAGCAGCATTTGGTCAGACAAGTATTCAATGGGTTAACTCGAATAAATGAGGAAAAAGAGGAAGTAGAAGGTGATTTAGCCCACCATTGGGAAGCGTTAAATCCACGTCACTGGCGTTTTTATATCAGGCCGTCAGTTCGATTTCATGATGGTCGCTTGCTCAGCACTGACGATATTATAGCCACGTTCGACCAGGTTAAGCAGCATCGGCTGTTCAACCATATCCTTGAAATAAATGCACCATTTACCAATACTGTCGATTTTTATTTAACCAGCGATGACCAGCGTTTCCCTGATTTACTCACTAACCTAATTGCTATGATCCAGCCGGCTGATGCAGACATGGGCAACCCCAACGTTTTATTTCCGATAGGCACGGGCCCTTATAAAGTTATTCAGAATGACAGTAAGCGCTTTAAGCTTGAAGCTTCTGATCAGTACTTCGGCTTCAGGGCGTTGATTGATATTGTGGATATTTGGATGCTGTCTGAAGTTGCATCGTGTTACTTGCAGCCGGCAGCGGATGCTAGTCAACTGGGTGGTGTAAGCGTGTCTACCCGGCTCAAACTGGATGAAGGATGTAACTTCCTTTTGTTTAACCGGGTTGGTGGATTGCCTGCAGACCCTCAATGGTTACAATATTTGCAAGGTCGCTTGACCGCTTTACATCTGTTGCAGCGGTTGAATAAAGATCAGATTGGGGATTTCCGTTTAACCAACGCTTATGGCATTTTGCCAGGCTGGACCCATGTACCCTTGTATTCTGCCCCAGTCCAAGAGCCACCATCGAAACGCATCGTTACCATAGCTTTTGCCTGCCAACATCCTGTTTACCCACATGTTGCCAATGCAATTAAGGAAATATTAGCTGAAGATGGTATTAAGCTGAAAATGCTCGAATTAACGACAACTGAGATTGCGCTTGGTAAGCATAGTTCGAAGATTGACCTGTGGTTGGGGGGGATGAGTTTGATGAACTACCGTGATGATGCGTTATTGTCATGGTTCTTCAATTTTGACCATATCGCACGAGCCATGCCTGAAGAGGAGTTTAAGCAACTTGAGCTAGAGGTATTACGGTGGCGGGCAAATATCGATCAAGCTTCGCCTTGCCAGCATATTGGTGCCAAGCTTGTTGAATTTGGCCAAATTATGCCGTTGTTCCACAATTGGCTAGGTGTCGATGACTCTGGAGCGGTACAAGGTATGCAATCCAACTCTATGGGCTGGTTCGACTTCAAGTCAGTATGGATGAAGCCAGAATTGGACGGCAAGGCGCTTTAAGTCGCTCATTTTAAG
Organism: Photobacterium sp. DNB23_23_1; assembly: GCF_052873815.1. NCBI lineage: Bacteria > Pseudomonadati > Pseudomonadota > Gammaproteobacteria > Vibrionales > Vibrionaceae > Photobacterium > Photobacterium sp. DNB23_23_1. The sequence continues at coordinate 60,266 of NZ_JBNNXT010000015.1, forward strand.
TCTCTAATGGACGTTCATATTTCTAACACTTTTCATTCATCGTTCTGACATCCGCGTTGAGTAAAACAGAATTATGTTCTGCCTTATCTAATTATTGTCTATTGATAGGGCACGATGTGTACTAGCATGGAGAGCCGCAATGTTTGAGTATGATCATAATGATATCGAGCTAATCGAAGACACGTTATGGGACGATAACCAGGATGAGATTGAGTTTGATGACTGGTTTGAATCTGAAGATGACTACGAATACGATTATCAGTAAGTTCATTTAATAACAAAGAACAGGCAAGATTGCCTGTTCTTTGTTTGTAGATATAAGCACTTGCTTGGGGTTAAGTTTGATTGGCTGAGGCTTTTAGTGCTTCATTTTGATCGCTGAACCATCGGTTTATTGGCCGCCATACAACATCGACCATAGATTTATACCAGGGTGCTTCTTCAACAGGTTGCGTGGCTAAAAGAGGTTGCTCTGCAATAACTTCATCATTGATGTACCAAACGACTTTGCCCACTTCCTGATCTTTTGCGACTGGTGCTTCTAAGTTGTCATAGAGGATAGAGTATTCAACATTCTTTCTTTGTCGGCGAGGGATCGTGACTTTTCCTCCAGAGCCGACAACGACTTCGACGCTTGATGGGCTACCATACCAAACACGTAGAGGGAGCAATTCGTCTTTACTGAAATTAGGCTCTATATCTTGGTAAAATCGAAACCCCCAAGTTAAGAGCTTTTTACTTTCATTACGACGGACAGTCGCACTTTTTGTCCCCAGCACTACTGCAATCAGTCGCTGCCCATTCAATTCGGCGGAAGATACAAGGCTGTATCCTGCATTTTTGGTGTAGCCTGTCTTCACTCCATCCACATTGATAGTCGTATCCCATAGCAATGCGTTACGGTTGCCTTGTTTAATTTTTCCAAATGTGAATGATTTCTCTTTAAACAACGAGTACATGTTGGGTAAATCAGTAATCAGCGCTTTTGTTAGTAATGCCATATCATAGGCTGTTGTTTGTTGTTCTGAAGAGTCTAGCCCATGTGGGTTGGTGAAGAAGGTATCTTTCATCGCGACTTTTTCAGCATAACGGTTCATCATCTCGATAAAAGCAGATTGATGGCCTGCAACATGCTCAGCAAGGGCTACAGTCGCATCATTCCCTGATGAGATAATGACACCTCGGTTAAGATCTTCGACCGAGACTTGGTCGCCAACATTAAGGAACATTTTTGATGAGCCAGGAAATTTTTTCCCCCAGGCGTTTTCACTGATCACGACCATGTCGTTTGAGGCAATATGGCCCGACTTAATTTCTTGGCCAACGACATAGCTGGTCATAATTTTAACGAGGCTGGCGGGTGCGTGTGGAGCATGAATGTTTTCCCCCGCAATGACCTGACCGGTATCGTAACTCATTAAAACCCATGATTGAGCCGCCACCTCGGGAGGTGTTGGATGGATTTCGGCATACCCAGGCGAAACTACAGCAAGGGAAATTAAGAAAATAAACAATTGTCGACAATATTTACTAAATAAAGGAAGTGTCATCGGAATAAACCCCGTGTCTACAGCACCGTTGCACTTTTCAGCATAGTAAATAATCACCATGCAGGATTAATTTGATATGAGCCTTGTAGAGTTTTTTATTGTGTTCTCACCATTGAGACGATAGTTATTTTTGAGATGGCTTAGGTGGTATTGAATATTTCTAATAAATTCAGAAGTCTAGGTTAATGAGGAATTTTGATAACAGGTCCAAAGGATAAATTTTGGTGCGATAGCTGCTGCATAAAATGAACATGCGTATCGATAAGGTGTTTTCTTATCTTCTGCCAGTCAGGGTGGTGGGGTTGATGTTGGCAGAACTCGAGCATATCAACCACCATACACTCGAGTTTTTTGATGCACCAACGCCGCATAGCGGGATCTTGATTGGGCACTGTCGCTAACACCTGAATTTTGCTGTAACTAAATTGTTGGTATTGGAACGCGAGGTCCACATTGCCAGAGCGTTGATGAAAGGCACTTAATTGGCAGCAAACATCTAACCAGTAAGCAATAGCTTCAATCTGGTTTAGGCTAACAATCGACCCAAACAACGATGCTGGTGCCTCATTGAGCAACCGAGCAGTGGAGGCTTCATCCCAGTTAGTATTGTTGGCTGCGTGCCAGCGAGTGCTAAGGGTTAAACTCTTGACTTCTTTCAACCAGGACTCGATTGTTTTCATGCTATTGCGTCCTTATTTCAGTGCTGAGCAAAATGCTTTTCAGCGAACTTAAGCATGTATGGTCGCTGGGCTAATGCTTATAGATCGGGCTGTATCTGCAGCCATATAGAAGTTTGGCTTACTACATATGAGGTTTGCAAAACCCATTGTGAAAGTAAATGAATCCGGCATGTTACAGGGCGGTGCAGCAAGATGGATTCCTTATTCGCATGTTCACATAGTGTTAATTGTGTGTTGTAATTAACGTTAACATGTTGGATTGCTTTACGTAAATATCCAAAAGGATTGTGTCCACTAGCGTTAGTTTAATCACTCAGGGAGTTGAGTCTCGAATGAAACTGTTACGAGGAAGTATGCTATTCGGGGGGATCGCAGTAGCCCTAATGGCGGGAGGCAGTGCTTTTGCCGCTGCGCCAGGTGTCGATTTAACCCAGTCAACAGTAGGTTATGCATCACTCATTATTTTTGGATTAGCTTATTGTTTGGTTATGGGGGAGGAGTACCTGCAGCTGAGGAAGTCAAAGCCCGTTTTATTAGCCGCGGGCTTGATCTGGTTAATGATTGGTTTTGTCTATCAGCAACAGGGTCAGATTGAGTTAGCAAAAGCGGCTTTAGAGCATAACTTACTTGAGTACGCAGAGTTATTGTTGTTCTTGTTAGTTGCAATGACATATATCAGTGCAATGGAAGAGCGGCGTTTGTTTGATTCACTGCAGTCTTGGATGGTAGGCAAAGGGTTTAATTTCAGGAGCTTGTTTTGGCTTACGGGCTGTTTATCCTTTGTCATTTCACCTATCGCTGATAACTTGACTACCGCGTTGTTGATGTGTGCCGTTGTTATGAAGGTTGGCGGTAGCAACATACGTTTTATCAATCTCGCCTGTATCAATATCGTCGTGGCAGCAAATGCTGGCGGGGCCTTTAGTCCATTTGGGGATATTACAACATTAATGGTTTGGCAAACTGGGTTGGTTAGTTTTACTCAGTTCCTCGATCTTTTCATTCCGTCCTTGGTTAACTACGTTATTCCTGCGGCTATCATGTCATTCTTCGTTCCCAAAACAAGGCCAAATACCACAACTGAGTACGTTGAATTAAAACGAGGGGCGAGGCGCATCGTCTGTTTGTTTATTTTAACGATTGCCACTGCAGTGGGTTTCCATGCGTTAGTTCATTTCCCTCCAGTTATGGGCATGATGATGGGCTTGGCGTATCTGCAGTTCTTCGGCTTCTACCTCCGTAAGACATTGCCACGTTCACTGGAGAAGAAAAAAGCGCTTGCCATTGCCAATAAAGACGATGAAGCATTAAAGCGGATAGGCTCTGTTGTTCCCTTTGATGTGTTCAAACGTGTTTCTCATGCCGAGTGGGATACGCTGCTGTTCTTCTACGGTGTCGTTATGTGTGTTGGCGGGTTAAGCCTGTTGGGTTATCTCGGCATGGTCTCCGAGGTGATGTACTCCCAGTGGAATCCTGTATGGGCAAACGTTATGGTCGGTATACTGTCTGCGATAGTGGATAATATACCTGTGATGTTCGCTGTATTGACGATGCAGCCCGAACTCTCATTGGGTAACTGGCTGTTAGTCACATTGACAGCTGGTGTTGGCGGTAGCTTGTTATCTATTGGTTCTGCCGCTGGTGTTGCTTTGATGGGGGCGGCTCATGGTAAATACACCTTCTTCGGGCACTTGAAGTGGATGCCAGTCATTGCCTTGGGGTATGTCGCGAGTATTGTTTGCCATTTATTAATGAATAACCATTTGTTCTAGATGTGATTAAAAAACACTCGATTGCCTCAGTGCTAAGAAATAGAAAGTGTGTAGAACATCACTAAAGAATAATGAAATGCCAGCCCAGCAAATGCTGGGCTTTTTTTTGGGCAATTGTCGTGCTTAACTAGATGATAGTGATGTATAAGTGGTCGTTGTCATAGGAATGGCGCATGAAAAAATACGGATGTTTAATTGTGGGCACGATTGTGCTTTCTTCGGGCTCTTTAGCCCATGCAATGGATTTAGAGACTCTGTTTAGGGTTCCTAGTGTTAAATTGGGTATTGCTAAGTCGGCCGGAAATGTAGACATAACAAAAAAGGGGCAATTTAGCGATATTCCCTTTAACTCTTCACATTCTGTTACACCGGTTGTCTCTCTTTTTCAGTCTCCTTACTTTTTTTCAGATTCGGCCCGTTGGGGTTATCATACTGAACTCTCAGCCAGTTATTATGATTTAGACTACGATGATGACGATGATGATCAATTTGTTGGGGGGAATTATAAGGGCTATTCTGTTGGCTTTACGCCAGTACTGTTTTACCAGTGGGGAGATCGCAAACTGTGCTCGTCGTGTAAAAGCTGGCGTGTAGAGTTAGGGGCGGGGGTGCAATATCTGAATGCCGACGGTAAATTGAAGAATGCAGATAATAGCCAAGAGACGTTCAAATCATCTGGTTTCGGTTTTCATTCCCATTTAGGTACTGTTGTTAATTATAAAAACTGGGAGGTGGGCCTAAGGCTGGTGGTGCCAACAAGGTTGGATGATGGTGATATTAAGGTTGAACACGGGCTATCATCGGTGAGCTTCGGTTACCGCTTCTAATTCAAGTGTATAGTTAAGCGCCTATTTGAAGTGATAAATACGCGCTTATTAAGCCTATGCAAGCCTGCTATTTTAGTTTCTACAATGCGGCTTCAAGCTCATATAGGAAGGTATCGATATCGGCACTGCTAATATCGATATGGGTCACTAGTCGCATCGGATTACCCGGCGTGACAATGATATTTTTCCCTTTTAGTCTTGTGGCAAGCCGCTGTTGGTCAATACTTGGATCGACTTTAGTAAAGACAATATTGGTTTGGACGATACCGGTATTAACCGTAAAGCCAGGTAAGCGGTTTAATCCTTCAGCCAGCTTTTTGGCATTCGCATGATCATCGGCTAATCGTGCTACGTGATCGGTCAAGGCAATCTTTGCCGCCGCAGCAAGAATACCAGCCTGACGCATCCCCCCTCCGAGCACTTTACGCCAACGGCGTACTTTTGCAATGAAGGCTTTGTCACCAAGCACCAGTGATCCAATCGGGGCTCCTAACCCTTTTGATAGGCAAACTGTCATTGAATCAAAGTACTGGCTGATCGTTTTGATATCGACATCTAAAGCGATAGCCGCATTGTAAACCCGGGCTCCGTCTAAATGTAGTTTTAGGTTGTGTTGGTTAACGAATTCACGCGCTTCAGCCATATAGGAAAGAGGAAGTACCTTGCCATTGATGGTGTTTTCAATGCTTAACAGACGAGTACGCGCAAAATGGGCATCGTCAGGTTTGATAGCGGCAGCCAACTTAGTAAAAGGAATTGTGCCATCTTTTTCATTTTCAATCGGTTGAGGTTGTATCGAACCTAGGACTGCAGCACCGCCACCTTCGAACATGTAATTATGCGCTTGTTGTCCGCATAGGTACTCATCACCACGTTCGCAGTGCGCCATCAGTGAGAGTAGATTGGCTTGGGTGCCTGAGCTGCAAAATAGTGCACTCTCAAACCCATGTCGCTCTGCAGCCCATTGTTCTAGATCGTTGACGGTTGGGTCATCACCGTAAACATCATCGCCGACAGGGGCATTAGCCATTGCTTCGCGCATGGCCTGAGTAGGGCGGGTTACTGTATCAGAACGAAAATCTATCATGGGTACTTCCTTGGTATTTACGGTTTAGTCCAGCACTTTTTCGCGGGGCATATGACTTTGCCAGAAACTGGGCTGGGAGCATAGAAAACCGTGCCATGATTTTTCTCAAATCTCGAAAATTTGATATCGAGCAAAAAAAATGAATGAATAATTGTTATCCTTTTGTGAATTTTCATTTGGTTGTTCTTGGTTTAACTAGACTTACTAATGAAAAGACTGGGGGCGCTGCATGCAGCGTTGGACAGCGACTGGCATTTGTGAGTTCGCTGTCGCGGGAGAATCATGGCGTAAGTCAGATAGGAGGTTGCCGTATGTTGGCTGAGCATAGGCATTTCATTTTACCTGGAGAATCAAAACTTCATGCTGATGTGACAATAAGTCCTGTCGGAGAGCTTGAAGTTAATATTTTGGAGCAGAATAATCGTTTGAGTGGTGAATTTGACCAACTGTATTTCTATTCTGAAGGTAAAGAAACGGAACTCATTTGCAAAAATCAGCTTGAAAGAGATGATGTGCAATGGCATCTATCTCTGTCGAGTGATGATGCTAGAGAGCTCGCCAAATTGATAGAGCTTGCTGAAGAAGAATATGAAATTCTGATGCGAGATCTATAATACTTAGCCCTTAATGGGGCTTTGGCATTGGGCGAAACATTGACCTATTTATCCTGCTTATTCAGCAGGATTTTTTTGTTCAATATCACTCTAGCAGCTGCGTTATCATATTCATGATTTGAAGATAGCGTTTGGGTAAAGGCCTGTGCTGCTTCCATATCAAGTAGAGCTCTTGACTAACAGTATTCGGCACTGAAAATGTTTTAATTTTGTCCTGGAAGCTAAAATGGTCAACGGCCTTTTCTGGTAGTACGGTAAAGCCAAGGCCTTTAGAGACGGGAAGCAAAATTTGATTGAGCTGGTTTATATAGCCCGTTATTTTAACTTTGTTGAAATCGAAATGGCTGTCACTGTAATTGGCTAGGTGTACCTGCTGTAAGTAATGCTTACCGTCTGGGTGGTTGATAAAACCCAGTGAGTACAATGACTCTTTATCTAATTTCTCATCCGGATAGTTAGCTGGCACGACAACGCATAAGGCTTCTTCACCAATTTTCTGTTGGTCGAAGTATTGATCTGTGACGGCATGGGTAATGATACCAATATCAAACTGCCTGTTTTTGATCCCTTCTAGAATTCGATGGTTGGGTGCTGACTCCAAATGAATGCTGATAGCTTGATGATTTTGCTGGTGATCAAGGAAGTGAGGGTAGAGAAACATTGCGAGCGAACCTGAGCAAGCCAAATGGCACTCTCCACTGAATGGGTCATCAGCCAACAATTGACCTAATAACTGTTTTTCTTCTTCTTGTCGTCTCAGGCCGTAATGGTATAGCTGTTGACCTGCTGGTGTTAGCTCAAATCGCTTGCCGATACGTTTGATTAACGATGTGCCTGTTTGTTCTTCTAGTTTTTTAATATGTTGACTGACCCCTGGTTGAGTCATAAAGAGCTTTTCGGCTGTTTGCGTGAAATGGCCAACTTCAACCAAGGTAATAAAGGTGTGGAGCCACTGGGTGTTTAACATGGCATAAGGTACTGTTTTAGATATGCATAAGTGATAAGTACCATCTGGGGGGGAATCGCGTCAAGCGGATACCGAGGAATATAGTATCCACTTGATGCGAGAGGCATTATATTAACATGATGAAATTAAAGGCGCTTAATCCCCATTTGATACACTGAGCACACCTCATTGTGGTCATTTAGTAATGTAATATTGGCTTTGTAACCGGGTAATAGACGCCCGTACTGGTTATCAATACCGATGGCTTTTGCTGGGTAAAGGCTAGCCATTCGTAGCGCTTCTTCTCTGCTAAGGCCAACATGTTGGATAAGGTTTTTCACACCTTCAATCATCGTGATCGCTGCACCAGCAATCGTGCCATCTGCGTAATGGCATTTGCCGTCGGTGACATAGGCTGTTGTACCTGCCATGTCATATTCGGTCATATCTGTCCCGGCAGGTGCGACTGCGTCGGTTACCATAAAGAGCTTTTCACCAAGTTGCTGGTGGGCGATCCGTACCGATGCATATGATGAGTGGATGCCATCGACGATAATGCCCGCATGCGGTTTTTTATCAAAAATATAACCAACCGCCCCCGGCTCACGTGAGCCAAGTGGCGTCATCGCATTGTATAAGTGGGTTGCCATCTTCAAATGACTTTTACTTGTCAGCTGTTGGTAGTTGGCGTTGGTATGGCCGAGTGAAACAGTGATACCAGCGTCGTTAAGCGTGTCGATAACAGCTTGTGATGTGTTTTCTGGCGCAAGTGTAATGACAGAGATGTGTTTGGCATTATCAGCTAGGTAATGGGCGGTCTGCTCATCCAGAGTACGGATATGACTCTCATTGTGAGCCCCTTTTTTTTCTTTGCTAATAAATGGGCCCTCAAGGTGTAGTCCGATAATGCCTTCATATTGTGGTGCTTCAATTTCAGCAGCAAGTTCAACCGCTTGACACATTGTCTCATGTTGGCTTGTGATCAGTGTCGGTAGATACTGGGTGGTGCCATTTTGGATGTTAGTGAGATTCATGGTGTCGAGTGTATGCTTAGCAATGTCGACATTTAGCATGACACCACCACAGCCATTGAGCTGAAGGTCAATAAACCCCGCAGTAGCAGTAGCTCCTTGGCCATCGTATACCGTTGTAGGCAGGCAGGCTCCTTTCATTGGAATGACCGTTTCAATTGTATCGCCATTAACAATAATAGCTTGGTTTTCAAGGATTTCTTGACCGTTAAAAACATTGATATTTGTGATAGCGTACATAGGCACCCCAGCTATTGAACCTGTATAAAATAAGTGAAAGCGCAACCTTGTAAATATGCAAATAGAAGTGAAATAAGGTTACTTAATTCGGCATAAAAAATAAGTTAGAGCAATAGTTGCCGCTTGTCAATGCTGTTTGAGTTATTGGGGAACATTAATATGAGGTGTGCTAAATAATCTTCTGTTTTCGAAGTCAACTGTTTGGATTATCCTTGTTGCGCATTCATAGGAGATTTTATGTCGCCAAAAACGATTTTTTCCAGCGTAGCATTGGTTATTGCGCTGGGATCACTAGAAAAAAGTATTGTCACAACGCCTTTGCCGATTATCGGTGAAGAACTTGGTGCCGGGCAGGCATTAACCTGGGTTGTTACTGCATATTTGTTAGCAGCCACCGCTGTGTTACCGGTATATGGCAAACTCAGTGATATTTTTGGTCGGGTAAAAATGCTGAATATCAGTGTTGTTTTGTTTTTACTCGGATCGGTTGCGTGTGCCATTGCCCAAGATTTGCCAACGCTTGTTTCGGCAAGAGTACTTCAGGGAATCGGTGGTGGTGGCCTTATTGCACTTGCCTTTACTGTCATTGCCGACTGCATTCCGGCCAGAGAGGTGGGTAAATACCAAGGTTATATCTCTGCAGTGTATGCGGCGTCCAGTATCGCAGGGCCCTTACTGGGGGGCTTCTTCGCCGAACATTTAAGCTGGCGATGGGTATTTTGGATCAACCTTCCTTTAGGCGCCTTGGCGATTTGGATGATTAATACCAACCTCAAACACCTGAGTAAAGGGCGTGACAGTCGCTTCGACTGGGCGGGGGCGGGGTTGTTAATGACGATTACAACCTTGCTGCTGTTGTTGATGTCACCCGATATCATGATTAGCCAAATTACTTTAATCGCAGCACTTGCTATATCCATAGTGTTGTTTGCCATTGTGGAAAAACGTGTTGTAGACCCTATTTTGCCGATGCGAATATTTCGTCTTCCGGGTTATTTGATCAGCGTGTTGTTAATCATGTGTTCCCAGTTATTGATGTTTGCAGTCCTGGTGTACTTACCGCTTCAAATGCAATGGCAACATGGAATGACAGCATCTTCCAGTGGCTTGATCATGATGGTCTTTATGATGAGTATCACCAGTGGGGCATACCTTGGCGGTAAGCGAATTGCTAAAACGGGATTCTATAAGTCTTTAGTTGTGTTTGGTTTTGTTATGTCCGTTATTGCCGTTTATATGCTGTACCAAGGCGTAATGATGACAGTTGCATTGGCTTTTGCGGGCGCTGGACTAGGATTGACGTTACCTAGTTTGAATGTGGTGGTGCAAAATGTATTGCCTCCTCAAGATCGAGGGATTGGCCTGTCGATGTTTGGCTATGGCCGCGAATTTGGCGGCGCTCTAGGTGTTGCTTTCTGTGCGGCCTTGTTTCATCTTAAAGTGCCGGTACTTGTTGGTGAGGGAAGTGCTGATGGGTTGTCGCAGTTTGACTCTATTGTATTAGCTGAGGGCTTCACTATGACCTATGGAGGGTTGGTGGTGGTCGCTATCGTGTCTTTGTTGGTGACGATTACCTGTTTGAAAGCGCAACCATTGTCGTCGGATGTGGCCAAGCCGAAACGCGCATATAAATCAGAACAAGCTGAATAGCGGTTTAAAATCGTGTGATTGGAAAGTCAGCCCAGTTAACGTGTTTGCTGGGCTTTTTTGTGGACAAATTGTTGCTGTCAGGCAAAATACGCCGCCTTACGTTTTTTAATTCGTCAGAGAGTATGACGACGAGGTGAGTTATGGCTTGGTTTGAGTGGCCATTTATTATTTCAAGTGTGTTGACCCAGATGTCGATTGGCGCATTTATTGTTCTTGGCATGGTGTTATTGAGTGGAAAGCTGTGTTTCGGTCAAGCAGATCGCTTGCACAAGGCGATGCTGGTTTTATGGTTAATGTTATTCAGTGCACTCTTGCTGAGAGAGTTGAACTTGATGTTGACTCACGTCGATGAGGGATACCGTATTGGTGTTGAAGTACTTCTCGCGATCATGTTTTTTGCCATTGCGCTATTTTATTGGTTCGTTGAAAAAGCGCTGATAGGTTCGGATCTTTTCCGAAAGTGCTGTTTGGTTTTAGCTATTTTCATTGGAGGTAGCTACTTCATTCATGGCTTAGTGATGAGAAGTGATCAATGGCTGGTAACTTTGCACTTTTTTGCGACGGCACTTTGTGGTGGCACCTTACTTGCCCATGCTTGTTTAGTGAGAGCACAGCATAAAGTCGAAGAGTTAAATACGCTATTGCCTCGTCTAGGTGCGATTATAGCGGTTATCTGCCTGCTTACAGGCTTTCCACAGCTCGGGGAATTATCTCGTCAGATCGATACGACGGGAGTGATGATGCCGTTTATCTCACAGGCGATCAGCTTGGGGTTACTGTTGGCGGCTGTCGGTGTTTGGTTAATGCCACTGGTGACAAAAAGTAAGCCGATATTGGGCGTTTTGACGTTTGCGTTGTCGCTGAGTATGGTTTCCTCATATTTTGCTGGCGTGGGTTATTGAGCTATCAGCATAGCGTGAAACCATACAGCTAGAATGTAAACGCGGTGTCTAAGCACCGCGTTTTTTATTATCATAATTACTTAACGACGCTAAGAATGTCTCTAAATCGCTCACCTTCGGCAACTTCTTGCAGCTCGAAGATCAGCATCTCAGCTGTTGTTAACGAAGCGCCAAATTGTTGCATTTTATCCAATGCAATTTGTTTGTTAGTTGGATTTCGTGAAGAGACAGCATCGGCGACCACTTCGACATGGTAATCAGCGTCAAGCAGTTGTCGCACTGTTTGATACACACAGATATGGGCCTCAATACCGACAACTACGATGTTCTTGCAGCCTGATGCTGACAAAGCCTTGATGAACTGCGGGTCGCGATAGCAACTGAAACTATTTTTAGCGATAGGGGTATGATCATGTAAGTGATCAGTAATTTGCGGGATGGTTGGGCCTAATTTGTGTGGGATCTGCTCTACCCAGATAATTGGGATATCCAGAATTTTAGCGCCTTTGACAACGGTTTCTAAATTTTTAAAAAGCGTATCCTTGCTGTCCATGATTTGCGCAAGTTTGCCTTGGACATCAACTATCACCAGTGCAGTATCGTTTGTTGTAAGCATATGAATATCCAATCATTAGTTGAGTGTTTACCATATAGGAATTTACGCTTGATTGAAAATGCAGTGTTCGCAATTTTTCTACTCGCGCCGCTTAAAACCAGAGTACTCAATCCCCGCGAGATGTGCCATTTGCTCATTCCAAGTCGCCAAGTCATCTTGGTTAAACTGGTTCAGGTGATGGTGACCACATGCTCGCGCCATCAATTGCATTAATTCAGTGGATGCTGTGAAGAAGTTAGCCAGTTGGGTGGCGGCACGACTTGGATCGAGCTTTTTACGCAGTTCAGGGTTTTGAGTGGCAATGCCCGCAGGACAGTTGTTGGTGTTGCAAATTCTGGCCCCGACACAGCCGATGGCCTGCATTGCACTGTTGGCAAGGGCAACACCGTCAGCGCCAAGTGCCATCGCTTTGATAAAATCAGTAGGAGTTCGTAAGCCTCCAGTAATTATCAGCGTAACCTCTCCTGACATACCTTGTTTGTCGAGGAAGTACCTTGCCCGAGCAAGGGCTGGGATAGTGGGTACACTGATATGATCACGAAAGATTTTCGGAGCGGCACCCGTTCCTCCGCCACGTCCATCGAGAATGATGTAATCGGCACCGGCTTCTAAAGCAAACCCCATATCCCTTTCGATATGATTGGCGCTGAGTTTGAAACCGATTGGGATCCCACCGCTGATCACCCTTACATTGTCGGCGAATGCCGCAAAGTCTCGGGGTGTTTTGAGATCTTTAAATGTCGGAGGAGAGATAGCATCTGTACCTTCTTCAAGGCATCGGGTTTTTGCAATTTTGCCTGTATTTTTGATAGCGGGTAAATGACCACCGGTACCGGTTTTAGCTCCTTGGCCGCCTTTGAAGTGGAAAGCCTGAATTTTTTTCAGCAAACCTTCATGGTAACCAAACATGGCACTGGCTAGTTCATAAAAATAGCGGCTGTTAGCTTGTTGCTCTTCAGCAAGCATTCCGCCTTCCCCAGAGCAAATCCCGGTCCCGACCAACTCTGCACCCATCGCAAGGGCAGTTTTGGCTTCTTCAGAGAGTGCGCCGAAACTCATGTCAGATACAAAAAGCGGAATATTGAGTACAAGCGGTTTTTTGGCCTTTGGTCCAATCACTAATTCAGTGCCTACCTTTACATCTTCCATCAGAGGCTTTTTGGCCATTTGGGCTACCATTATTTGGATATCATCCCAGTCAGGTAGTTGGTAGCGCGGTACACCCATCGCCGTCATTGCACCATGATGCCCAAGGTTCTTGAGGCCTTCTCGGGCTAGCTGATGAATAAACTCGATATTGGGTTCTTCTTTTGTGGCTTTTGCTGTGGGCAACTCATTTGAACGGGTAGTAATGCCTGGACCTTCTTTGCCAATATCCTCCGCGTTGAACTCTTTGTGGGAACCATCACAGAAAGGGGCATTACCGGTATGCTTACAGGCACAGAGAAAAGCATCGCCGTCTTTTTCTGCTTTGAAGCTCTTTGGTTTGAAATTGGTGGTTTGATGTGAACCGTCACAAAAAGGCTGTTTTGCTGACCGTCCACAAGTGCAGAAGTAATAAGTTTGTCCTTTTTCCAACGGGACCTTTACCGGTTTGTTATCGGCGACCACTGGCTTACTCATGTCACATACCCCCTACCTACAGCCAAATCATTGTGGGGAAAGTATGGGAGAGGATAGGTGGGTTTGCATCATTTGGAATGAGGTTAAACTTGGATTTCTCAATAGAATGTTGATGAATTTTGCCTATTTCGCAAACGCGATTTAATCTTTTGTAACGGTCGCCTACTTTACAGCAGGGCCATTTCACGGAACAATGCAGATGTTTACGTTTGAATAACTTTGTAAAATATTATGACGGAAAAGAAAGCTAGTCCTTTTAATGATTTGATTTTTAACGTTATCGTGCCTTCAGTCGTTTTGATGAAGCTAAGTGGTGACGAGTACCTTGGCTCTGTGGGCGCACTTGTTGTCGCCTTGGCTTTTCCTGTTGTACTGGGTAGTTATGAGCTGATTAAATACAAAAAGTTTAATTTTATCTCGCTGTTGGGTTTTATCAGTGTATTGCTTACCGGTGGTATCGGGTTGCTTCAACTCGACCCTAAATGGTTAGCGGTTAAAGAAGCTTTGATCCCAGGCCTCATAGGCGTCGGTGTTTTTGCTTCTACATTCACGAAGTACCCGGTTGTGAGCAAGATGCTTTTCAACGAAACGGTATTGAATCTTCCGCTGATCAACGAGAAGCTTAATGAATTTGGTCGTAAGAGTGACTTCGAACGTCGTTTGCTCACGTCAAACTACTTGTTTGCCGGCACCTTCGCTTTTTCATCTGCGATGAATTACGTACTGGCTAAAATGATTGTTACTAGCCCTTCAGGCACCCAAGCCTTTAATGAAGAGCTGGGCCGTCTAACTCTGGTGAGCTATCCTGCTATCGCGATTCCATCAATGCTGATGATGATGGGTATATTCTTCTATATGTGGCGCCAAATCCGCCAGATGACTCAGTTAGAAACTGCAGACATCCTTAAAACGGAACAATAACAGTTCATATTGTGATTAAAGCCAGCAGAATGCTGGCTTTTTTTATATCAAGAAAAGCCGGCAGTTGGTGGAAGTGCCATTGACGTGTATAGTTCAGTCAAAATGCTTTCTGGTGAAAGCGAATTGAATTGAATGATGCTGTTTTTAGCAGCGTAGAAATAATGAGGTACTCCATGGCAAACACAGCACATGCGCTTCACATTCTGGTGAAACACAAGGAACTCGCAGAAGATATTCTTCAGCAGCTGAAAAAAGGCACAAAATTCCAAACGCTGGCAAAGAAACACTCAACGTGTCCATCAGGCAAAAAGGGCGGTGATCTGGGTGAGTTTCGTAAAGGCCAGATGGTACCGCAGTTTGATAAGGCGGTATTTTCGGATAAAGCGATCAGTACCAGCGAAGCACTTAAATTGAAAAATCCGGAATTGCGTGGTGTGATCCCTGAAGCGATAAAGACCAAGTTCGGCTGGCACATCATCAAGGTGCTATACACGGTCTAGCCAAAATACTTCACGTCAGGAGGCTCCCTCTCCTGACGTACCTGATGGCTATTTACGTTACACAGCGGGCATTGTGGTATTCGATAAGAAGTATTAATTTATGTGCTTATTCGGAAAATCAATGACTGAATTTTCCTTTTTGCGTGTGTCAGACCAATTCAAAATTGCCGCATAATAGTAACGGACAAGTGTGATCCACAGAGCGGTTACGATGCAGCCGGTGAAGATCAAGGCTCCAGCAAGTTGAGTTTGGGCTGAGAGCAGTAATAGAAGCGAAATGGCCACACCTACAGCAATGAGACCGAGTAATGGCTTGAAAGTTAAGTTGAAGAAGACTCTCAAGTTATAGAAAAAATGATAAACAGCCTGTTTTAGTATCATCAGTTAGCCTCTCATTCTTGGAATGCCTAGATGTATCTTTAACATGTTATTTACATTTCGGTTTGCTCGCAACCTTTTATCTGGGAATTGTGGTTATCCACGACCATTTTGTTGATCTCAAAGGCAGTTTGTTTCGTTTTCAAACTTAATGGGCAGCATAGAACATTTACCTTTAATCAACCTATTAAATACATTGTCATCGCTCTTACTTATGCTTTTGCTTTTGATAAACCAATGAAACTCATAACCTTCAGATAACCAAAGTTGTAATTGATCTTGTCGGTAAAGTAAGTAACTGGTGTATTCGTCAACGTCGACGTTGAAATCATTCGTTTGGCTTCCATGGTCGCCGAGAGGCTTGATACCAAGTTGCTGTTTGTCATCGGGGCTTAGGACCGAAGAGAAATATTCTGGATAGTTTTTCATCGTAATTAAAAATGGCATTGGGCTTGAGTCGGCCATAATAGATCGTACTCCGCGAAGTGAAGCGGCGATAAACTCACTTTGATCCGCGTTTGGCTGATAGTTAATAGTTGTGAATAGCCACATCCCTTCGTCAACTAAATTGGCAAAATGGTGAGAAAGGCTTATCGTGAAATCACCATCTTCAAGAAAAATGTTGTAGGATTTAACCCCAGACTGAACAGAAGTGTTGTCTTTTAGCACATTCATCGCTGCCAAAGCGGGTACTTTTGGCAAGTAATTACCCAGTAGTTCCCATACCGTGCTTAATTGCGAATGTTTAAAGCTAATTGCGTGCGCCGTGTCGATATCACAGCCGGTAGGGGTTTTATCGCAAATGGCAATCGAGAAATTATCATCTAATTTATGGATAAACATCAGCTTATTGCTGAGGTTACCTGGTGTAATGAATATATCACTAGCCTGTAGTAGGTAGTCGAAATCATCTTGGTGCATGGACAGAAATACAAGGGTGTTGTTTTTCTCATCATTGACTAGCTTATATTTATATTCAACGGGGTCCTCACTGGTAAGAAACCCTATCAATACGGCAATGGCGGCCAGAATGAGGGATAGAACTAGGCCTATTTTAACTTTAGAGTGAGGCTTTTTATGCTTGGGCGTGTTAGTTAGGGCATGGTATTCATCAGATGTAAGACGACGCTGAATATTGATTTGATAGCCTAAGCGAGGGACAAGCTTAATGAACTGACCGACTTCTTCTTCTTTTAGTTTGATCCTAAGGGTGCGGATTGTTTGAAAAAGTGAGGTTTCTGCCACTTCTTTTCTCGCCCAGCCAACCGACAAAAGCTCTTCTTTGCTAACCATATTTGGTGATTGATCGATTAGCTGAGATAGGACTTCTTTTTCAGCTCGATTGAGAGAAACGTTACCTAAAATAGTGAATAGTGTTTTTTTTTGGCTGTCGAAGAAAAAGTTATCCGAAATCTGTGCTATGTGAGCCGAAGCTTTAACTTTCTTAGGCATGAATTGCGCTCAGTGTCATATGTTATCGTGTGTGAAGGCGAGAGACCGTTTAACTTTTAGTCATAAGTATCTATATAATTTGACAATTTTGCCATAAGTTGAGTATTACAACCATACCGATAGCATTATTTTACTCTCCAGTGAGGGTGAAATTATCCGAAATGAGAAAGTTATAATATTAAAAAAAAGAGGTTTGTATAGTTTTTGCGACGACTGATCAGTTCGTGCTTTTTGCCTTCAGTAGCTATCTACACTCATAACTATAAGCCACATCGTAGTGACTAGATAATTAAGTGGCATGAAAGTTTGGGGGCGTTATGATTCCGTCAGCTGTAAGGGCAAACTCCTGCCTGCCCATGATCTGTATCGTATTTTCTGTAACGGTTAGTGAAGCTAAAGGCTCTGATTTATTTGATGGGGCGTTTACCAAAAAGTTATCTGCAGAAGTTGATACTGCAATGGCAGAGATCAAAGGCATGGCAAGCCATGTCCGAGGTGATAAAGTTGATAAGAAATACCGGTCTTTAGATAGTCATGCAAAGTCGGTAGGAGTAAGGCACGCTAGCCGTTCTTCATATGGTTACGTTCCTTTGTATAGCAATGATCCTCTCTCAATGTATTCACCTCCGGGGCTACCAGAAAAAGCGTTATCTGACAGTAATGCGTTTGGTGATGGTTACCACTCCCAAGTCGCGGGGTATATTCGTGTTGATAATAACGCTCTAGTAGATAATGCGTCGCTTAATAAATCGGTAGAGCAGGAACACAGTGGCTATTCATTAACCCTGGGTGGAGATTACTTATTCCAAAACCAATATCTATTTGGTCTTACCTTGGGCTTGCCATTTTACAAGCCAATGTCGGAAGGCAGTGATACCGAGATCGACGGTTTGATGGCGTCGGGATACTTTACTTACTTTCAAGATGCTTGGTTTGTTGATTTCAATGCTAGCTATGCGGTAATGGATACTGACATAGAGCGTCGAGTCACTCTATATACCGATCCTGTCGTGGGTAACACCAGCGAAGCGGATTCTGATATTTGGGTTTTTTCGCTGGGTACGGGGTACATTTTTAACTACAACTATCTGAATATGGCGTTTGAAAGCAGTTTACAATATACCTTGTCAGATTCCGATCGCTATGAAGAAAGGTTGTCTTTGAGTAATTCGAGTTACCTTTTCTCGAAGATTGAGGATGTTGATGCGTTAGAGTCAACCATGCTGATCACCGGCATGAGTATATCGCATCCCTTTAGGACACCATTTGGCGTGTTTCAACCCTATGCGAAAGGGTATGTTCATTACGATATTGCCAGTGGTAAAGAGCGGATCATCTCGCAACTCAAGTCTAACTACTCTGGCAGTATATTACCTATCGTGATTGAGTCAGATGATGATGTGTACGGGCGTGTACATTTGGGTATTTCAGGTGCATTGGGCAAAGATTGGTATGGCTATGCGGAAGCAAGCCAGTTAATTTGGCATGACGACTTATCAGCTTATACCATTTCTGTCGGGTTAAGTATGGCGCTTGATTGAACGTTAGCCGTCACATTTTTGTAGATAGAAATAATACCTGCCCGGCAAATGCCGGGTTTTGTTTGTTATCTATATGTGAGAAATGGTGCCGTGTAAGAATTTGGTGGTAAGTATTATAGTTACATTTAGCTGAGGTGGTGATTAAAATGTCAGCGGATGCATATTGTTCCTTCTGTACAAACAGTGACACTTAGCTCAAAAGGTTATGAACTGTTGTTAATAAACTACATTTTAGTGCTTTTGATCACAGTATGCTGAGCACTATATTAAGTATTGTTCCCGTCATAATTAAAACTCAAATTTTATACTTCCCCCCATAAAATTATGAGTATAAAGGGAAAAATCTCGTGAACTTTAAACTATCAACGGTTGCAAAAGCCGTGATTCCACTGTGTTCTGCATTTGTTATTGCTGGCTGTAATAGCTCGTCGTCTACTGATGGTAAGTTTGATACAACCAATCCACCAGCGATTGATATCGAATTACCAGAAACAGATGGCCCAACAGCTTTCTTGCCACAAAGTGGATCGGTTGAAGAGCCAATTAAAGCAGGAGCAGGTGAAGCCGTAATTTATATGGTGGCGAAAAATGATAGTACGAAATCATTGTCATCTTACAGTAATTACAGTCTTCATCTATGGAACAATGATGCTTGTGATCGTGCAGCGCTAACGCCTGCTTGGGATGATAAATCGCTTAAGCCTGTCGGGGAAGATGAGCTGGGCCCTTACTGGAAGCTACCGCTTAAAGACGGCAGTACAGAATGTATCAACTTCATTATTCGCGACGATAACCTAAACAGTCAATTAGGCAGTGATGCAAAGCTTGATTTCAATGAAATCAAAGATAGAACGGCGTCTTATGTTGTGGGTAGCAGTCAGGCCTATGATGATCGTGGTGACGCTTACGTATTACTTTTTGGTGTGGCTAACGCAGAAGCACATTTAGTTGAAGGTCACACCCTTATTTGGAATGGGGCTGAATCGGCAGATGAAGTTCGCCTATATGTTCAGCTTGAGGGCGGTTTTGGTCCGAACAGCGAAAATAAATATGATGCTGAATATATTGTATTGGAACCGACAGTCCTTAGCGCTGATGTGAAAGCCAAATTCCCTCACCTTGCTAATAAACGAGCATATTCAATCGATAGTGCTATTGATATGCGCCCGGTGATGAAAGCAGAGTTGGCTGCAATCGCTGTTGATGAAAAGGGGTTGGTACTTAATGGTACCAAAGTGCAACCTGCTGGTGCTTTCGATCAGCTGTTTGCCAGTGCTGCAGCGAACATCGAGTTAGGGGCCGTAATTGAGGGCAATTCGACCCAGTTCAAGGTATGGGCACCATCGGCACAAAATGTTGTTACTGTCCTATTCGGTGATGATAAAGAAGAGCTTGGTCGCCTTCAGATGGATTACGATGAAACCTCTGGGGTGTGGTCACTGGAAACAGACAAAGCACCGAATGGCACTTACTTCCGCTATTTGGTTGATGTTTTCCATCCAGTTTCAGGTAACGTTGAAAGTTATCAGGTGACAGATCCGTACTCATTGAGTTTATCGATGAATTCTGAGTACAGTCAGGTGATTGATCTTGATGATCCAGACCTCAAGCCACAAGGTTGGGATGATCTTCAAAGACCGATCGATCAATCTAACCCGGCACAGTTTGTGATTTATGAATCACATGTACGTGATTTTTCTGCCCAAGATGAATCTACAACGGCTGATGCTCGCGGCAAGTTTATTGCATTCACGCAGCCAGATACTGTGCCTGTCAATCATTTAAAATCATTGAGTGAAAGTGGAGTTACGCACCTTCACCTGCTACCTATCTTTGATATTGCCACTATCAATGAAAACCCAAATGAAGCGGCGAATATTGAAGAACCGTTCACTAAGCTTTGTGAAGTGAATACTGCGGTGAAAGATTCTCAGTTTTCGAAGTACTGTTCATCGGGTATGACGATTGCTGAAGCACTAGAAGAAGTAAAACAAGACGATTCTAAAGAAAACCCTGTCGTGCAGGAATTGAATCGGTTTGTTTCAGATGCCGATGGCTTTAACTGGGGTTATGACCCATTCCATTACACGGTACCTGAAGGCTCTTACTCAACAAATCCTGATGGCCCGCAGCGAATCAAAGAATTGCGTGAAGCGGTTATGGCTATCAAAAATGATATTGGTATGAATGTGGTGATGGATGTGGTGTATAACCACACCAACTCAGCAGGTCCAGAGCAACGTACTTCAGTTTTGGATAAGCTTGTACCATGGTACTACCAACGCTTGAATCCAGTGACTGGTAACGTTGAAAACTCTACCTGTTGCTCGAACACGGCACCAGAGCGCGCTATGTTTGAGAAAATGATCAGTGATTCGCTGGTGGTGTGGTCGCGAGATTACAAGATTGATTCATTCCGATTCGATTTGATGGGTCACCACCCACTGGATCAAATGCAGCGCTCGTTGCTGGACGTTCAAAAAGTTGATCCGAATACCTACTTCTATGGTGAAGGCTGGAACTTCGGTGAAGTAGAAAATGATGCACTGTTTGTTCAGGCCACTCAGCCAAATCTTGGTGGTACAGGGATCGGTAGCTTCTCTGACCGCTTGCGTGATGCCGTACGTGGCGGTAGCCCATTTGATAGCAAAGAGGGGATCCGTAAAACACAAGGGTTTGGTAACGGTGCGTTTGTTCAGCCGAACGAGTATAAAGAGGTAACGAAAGAAACGGCTTTACATCTTGCTGATCTCACACGCTTAGGCATGGCCGGCAACCTGAAGGATTTTAAGTTTGTTGATTCAACGGGCACGGCAATACGTGGTGATGACTTGGATTACAACGGTCAGCCTGCAGGCTATGCGGTCAATCCTACGGAAATCCAAAATTACGTATCGAAGCACGACAACCAGACACTGTGGGATAACAACCAATATAAGGTCGGTTACGACGTAACAGTTGGTGAGCGAGTGAGAATGCAGGCGGTGTCCATTGCGACGGCGATGTTAGGTCAAGGTATGCCATTTACCCATATGGGCTCTGAACTGCTTCGATCTAAATCAATGCAGCGTGATTCTTACGACTCAGGTGACTGGTATAACTTGGTAGATTTCACCCTTAATGACAACAACTGGGATAAAGGTCTACCACGCAAGGATAAAGATGGTGACAACTACGCGTTGATTGAAGAGGTGATCTCTTCGGCGGGTGCTAATGCTAAACCAACCCAAGCGGATATGACCGCAATGGTTGAGTATTTCAAAGAGCTTGCTTTACTGCGTAAGTCTTACCCGTTGATCACACTAGGATCTGGTACCGAAGTGAACAAGCGTGTTGATTTCCATAATACCGGCAGTGCCCAAACGCCAGGTTTGATTGTGATGTCCATTGATAACGGTACGGCCTCTGGGACAGATCGTGACAGCAGCCTTGATGGGATGGTGATTGTTATCAACGCGACTAACGAATCACAAGAGGTGAATTGGACGACGGATCTCACGTTAAGCCCTTACCACACATCGGCGTTAGCATCACAGACAAGTGTTGCTGATGCTGAGAATGGTGTTGTGGCAACGGTGCCTGCATGGACACCAGCTGTATTTGAAATTCCTCGTAAAGAGGGTGTTCGAGGACAAGGTATTCCAGTATCTAAAAAATAACTAAAATTATTTACTGACTTAAAGCCCTCAAAAGTGAGGGCTTTTTTATTTTATATACGTTAAGAAAAGGGGGGAAGTGAAGATAAACACACTGTTCATCATTGGTTCATTTTTAATGCGATAAACTGCAAAGCATGAAAAGACGATAGATAAGAAGGTTAGCGATGAAAAATACACTTACCAGCATCTTTGCCCTAATACTGGGTTTTATCACGGTGACATTCGCTGCTGTCATTGGGCTATTCATTGGTTTAGGCGCACTAATTGCTCGCCCATTTATCAAAAAGAAAATCAATGCAGCCTATGAAGAGGCACTAAAACAGCAAGGTTATAGTCAAACTCACCAACAAGAACAGCATGGTTCAACGATTGATGGTGAATACGAAGACATTACCCAGTCAGCACCTCACGGCTCAAAACAGTCGTTAGCATGAAATAAAGACGAATAACTTAACGCCAGCTTTTAAGCTGGCGTTTTTTATTTGTAGGTAATAGTTTGGTCGGCAATGGTTAAGGGCGGTAATGATTTTTGACACAGGTGAGGAAGTCAGTTACGTCCTGCTCTTTAGCGTTGAATCGATACTTCTGCTTGTTACCGCGTAACTCAAAATGGCCCTTATCTTCTTTCACTAGCGTGGCAAACACGTCGAATGCTTGTTTGTCGCTGGTGCCTCCCAGCATGACAAAGCGCCCAACGGTATGCTTGTTACCATTATTTCGCCAGTTGGTGGTAAAGACTTCTACAGGGCTGCCGGAGCGGTAGTAGTGGATATTTTCAAACCCGGTTGGATGGTCAATGTCGGTTTTCAGATCAACATAACGATGACGCATGGCGTTATTGGTAATGATCGCGATTTGAAGATCAGTCACGAATGTATTTTGCTGGCTTTTAGTCAGATGATAGATGTCGAGTCGACACATATTTTCGTTGTTGAGTGTTCCGCTGGTGGGTTGGAGTTTGGCACTAGCATCGGTACACGCGAGATTTAAAGCAAACAAAAGTGGAAAAGTGAGGTGCTTCATACAACGGCCCTTGAAAACATCCTCTCAAAGCATAGTGATTCATGCTGTCTACCTGCTGTCTTAAATTAGCTACAAACATCAAAATCTCTCGTTTAGACGACTAGGGGTTATAGATCTTGGTTTTCACCATTCGTCGATATTGGCTCGGGCTCATATTGAAGTTCTGTTGAAACCGGGTTGAGAAATGATGGGCGTCTTTGTATCCCACCTGTTCTGCTACATCTTGGACTGACATACCAAAATCACGCAATAACTGCTGAGCGGCATCCATCCTTAAGCGCTGAAGGTGCTGGTGGGGTGTTTCGCCGACTTGATCTTTGAACTTTCGATTAAAGGATCGCAGTGGTACATCGCAATGATCCGCGACACTTTGCGCTGTTATTGGTTTCGCTAGGTTCCGTTTCATCCAGTCTTGGGCAAGTGCTATAGATTCATCAAACTGAAGTTGGCCACCAATTTGATAAAAAGGTTGTTGGGTCGATTTCGTTATTTCGTGGCCGAAATGCGTTTCTATGGTTTGGGCTGTTTTTTGTCCGAAATACTCGGTGATTAAGTACAAGATCATTTCTGATTGTGAGTTGATACTGGTCGTACAGTAGATCCCATCTGCTGCAGTGATAGACGCTTGGCGGTTTAAGATAACGTTTGGGTATCGGCTAGAAAAAGTATCGAAAAAATACCAATGGGTGGTGGCGACTTGACCATTGAGTAACCCCGTTTCAGCTAACCAAGCCACACCAGTCCCAGTGGCAACCAATTTGGCACCTTTTTGATACTGGCTCTTGAGCCATGGAATAATCTCAGGTGAGCGGTGAATCGATTGTTGAGGGTTCCCCCACATGGGAGGAAGGATCAAAATATCGAAGGCTTGCGGGTCATCGTAAGTGATATCCGGCTGAAGTTTAAGCCCTGCTGTTACCTTGGTCGGTGCTAGTTTAGGCGCGATCAGTTTGATAGAAAACGGCTCGTTCCGTTGTTGTGTACGTGGCCTGAGGCTGGCTGCCGAACTGAGCATCTCGGCGGCAAGGGATATCCCTGTGATTAATGCTCTTTCGTAAAGAAGGAAACCTATTTTCATGATTTATGGGTGTTTGTTCATAATTGAAAACTGTTGTATTGAGTAATTTGAAATCAACTTGGCCTTTATGTCGCATATATTGGCATAAATACCAGGTGAATGAACAGTGTAAATTGGTAATCTATGCTGACTAAAATTTTGAGAGCAGGTTTAGGATGTCTAAGTTACCACTAATTGTAGGCTTCGGTGGTATTAATGCCGCAGGTCGTAGTTCAGGTTTTCATAGCTATAAGCGCATGGTTGCAGATGTACTTAGTGACAGCGATATGGCATCGACTTGGCAAGACTTAGCACATCGTATGGGCATCTCTGGCGACACGGCTGCCGATCCTGAGGTGATTAAAGCGCTCAAAGAGGGAACATTAGTTCGACGCATTGAATCTTTCGATCCTGATAGCTTGCGTTATCAATATAAAGCCGCTTTGAATGGTGGGCAGGAAACTATTAGCTTTACGCTTCGTAAGTCAAAATTACCAACGCGTATTCCTGACAACTGGCGGGTGGAAGAGCAGGGCAGCAAAGTGACAATTACGGTCAGCGGTGAGCTAAATGCATTGCTGGAAGACCGAATCGCCTTCCCAGTGACTAGCGGCGGTAATATCCCTACTGGTTTTGATCCGGCAAAGCTATACAATTCTCGTTTTCACCCGCGAGGCCTGGCATTGACTGTTTATGGGGCATCTGATGCACTTAACTCGCTGGGCATGGATTGGGGTGAAGTTCTGAAGCATATCAAACCGGATCAGGTCTCAGTCTATGCCGGCAGTGCACTTGCACAAATTGATGATAACTCGTTGTCGGGTATGTTAGCGGCACCTTTAACTGGAGGTCGTGTTAGCTCGAAAATGATGGCACTTTCATTCGCTGAAATGCCTGCGGATTTTATTAATGGCTATGTCATTAATAGTGTCGGTACAACCGGTACCAGTATGGGGGCTTGTGCCACATTTTTGTACAACCTGCGCCAAGGCTTGTTGGATATTCAACAGGGAAAGTCTCGAGTGGCGATTGTCGGTAATGCTGAAGCGCCTGTGGTTGCTGAAATCATGGAAGGTTTCCGTGTCATGGGGGCTCTTGCTGAAGATGCTCAGCTTAAAGCACTAGATAACAGCGAGACGGTTGATAATCGTCGTGCTTGTCGCCCGTTTTCGTCCAACGTTGGTTTCACCATGGCAGAATCGGCACAGTTTGTTGTCTTGATGGATGATGAATTAGCCTTAGAATTGGGCGCGACCGTGTATGGTTCGGTTGCTGATGTGTTTATCAATGCAGATGCCAATAAAAAATCAATTTCTGCTCCTGGGGTAGGTAACTATGTGACTGTCGCCAAAGCAACGGCTTTGGCAAAAGCTATCTTAGGGGCTGAAGGTGTCAAACGAACATATGTTCAGGCACACGGTACCGGTACGCCGCAGAATCGAGTAACTGAGAGCCACATTCTTAATGAAGTGGCTAAAACTTTCAGTATTGATAACTGGCCGGTAACGGCAATTAAGTCATATGTTGGCCATTCAATGAGCGCCGCAGCGGCTGATCAGTTAATAGCCTCGTTGGGTGTATGGCAATATGGTTGGATCCCTGGGATCAAAACGATCGACCATATCGCTGATGATGTGCATCAGTCGAATTTGAACATTTTAACTGATCACTACTTCGCGGGGGATAATGGTAAAGACTATAAAGCGGTGATCCTTAATGCCAAAGGCTTTGGAGGCAATAATGCATCTGGTTTGGTTCTTTCACCACAGCAGACGATGGCAATGCTATCTAAGAAGTACAGTAAGGATGTGATATCGGCTTATAGGAATAAAAATCAGTCTGTCTCTGAGCAAGCTGTTGCCAATGACAAGGCAGCTTGCTTGGGTGAGGAGATTATTCGATATCATTTTGGTGAAAATGTTATGGATGAAACCTCGATTGAGATGACGCCAGAGTCGATCAAGCTGTCCGAGTTTACATCGTCTATACCTTTAGCGACCGATAATCCTTATGCCGATTACAGTTAAGCTTTACTTCACCTCGACGAGGGAGAGTTAACGGATATAAACCGCAGTTAATACACTGCGGTTTTTTTATGGTAACGTTATACCAACCAATACGTAAGCATCTGTGTAATAGCGTATTTACATCTTTGAAGAGTATGGAGTCAGAAACTTGGCAAACGTTATGTTGGTTGCAAATCTAAACTGTGATCGGGTTTTACAGTTAAAAGAGTCATTACAAGCGGGTGGCAGGCATCATTATCAAGATCTTGGCCGGCGTTTAGGTGGTGGCGGAGCCAATACCGGATTAGCCTTGGTTTACGCAGGGCACCAAGTCACTCTGGTAAGCCAAGTAGGTCGTGATGAAACCGCTGACTGGCTACTGGCCGAAGCCAGTTTAAAGGGGCTGAATTGCTCGTTGTTACAGCGTAATGACATTACGACCCCAGAGTTGATGCTATTAATGACACCAGACGGTGAACGCACCATTATTCGCCCAGAGCGTCCAGCTTTCTCACTTGGGTCTGCTCCTGATTTTACTCGTTGGGATGGTATTTATATCAACTCCAGTGCTCAAGGGGTCGAGCAATGGTCGACAGCTGCCCTTGAGCAAAATGACGCGATTTTAGTTGTTGCCCAACTACCCAAAAGCCATAGCCAACGGCCATGCCAAGTACTTATCACATCTCAATCCGATTTAGACGCACACATTGCATCGTCAGAAAGAGCTACAGGGATCAATGATATTCCGCCTTTCCAGTATGCAAAATCTATTGCTGGTGTATCTTTGGAATACTTTATCGTCACGGATGGGGAGAATGGGGCTACAGCCTATAGTGATTCAGAGCAAGAGTCTGTGCCGGCAGTCGCTGCTGATGTCGTTGATACAACAGGTGCTGGGGATGCATTTGCCGCTGGTGTGATCAGTGGATTACTCGCAAAGCTGTCGATTTCCGAGTCAATGACTGTTGGAGCAAAGTGGGCAGCTATCGCTGTAGCAACGGCCAGCTCGGTTCCCGGCGATGAATTTCAGGCATTCCTTGCTCAGTAATACCAATCTGGATAAGTGGTTGATCAAATATTTATGTAGGTTGGTATAATAGCGATAAAAATTGATGGTCTTGATCGATAAAAAAAGACCGAACAAAAAAGGGTTAGCTGATCGCTAACCCTTTTGTTATTCGAGCCTAATAAAGCCGAATTATTTTTTCAGTTTTGTCACTTTAGATTTGTTCAATACCGCACGGCGCAAACGAGCGCGACGCTCTGCATCTGACTGATCAGCCGCTGGGTTATTAGTACGGCCTTGGCGGTCACGGTATGCCGCTTTATTGTGGATTTTGTTCAATAGCGCATCACGGCTCTTTGGCTCGTAACCTGTAAGCTGGACACGGTGAATACGTTGCTTAATCAGGTTTTCTACCTGCTGAAGTGTCAATTCCTCATCGCGGCTAACGAAAGAAACAGCATGACCTTGAAGACCTGCACGGCCAGTACGGCCAATACGGTGAACATAGTCTTCAGCAAGGAAAGGCATATCGAAGTTCACGACGTGCGGTAGGCCTTGGATATCCAGGCCTCGTGCAGCGACTTCGGTCGCAACCATTACACGCGCTTTGCCTTCTTTAAACTCATCAAGGGCACGACGACGAGCGCTTTGTGCTTTGTCACCATGGCATAGTACGGCTTTGATACCATCGAGTTTAAGCTCTTTTACGAGTTCGTTAGCGGTTTCTTTGTAGTTAACGAATACCAGCACTTGCTTCCAGTTCTTCTTGCCAATCAGTTCTGATAGCAATTCACGCTTACGTTCTTGGTCGACTGGATATACCACGTGAGCAACAGTATCGGCTGTTGCATTTTCTGGGCTAACAGAAATACGTTTTGGTTTGCGTGTGATCTCGCCTGCCAGTTTGTTCATCTGAGCAGAGAAAGTCGCAGAGAACAGCATGGTTTGTGGCTGGTTGCGGATATCGCCCATGATACGGCGGATATCAGTGATGAAGCCCATATCCAACATACGGTCAGCTTCATCGAATACTAAGAATTCAAGGTTTGCTAGCGTCACATTGTTAAGCTCCATGTGTTCTAGCAAACGGCCTGGGGTTGCAACCAGAATATCGACACCGGGTTCAAGCTTCTTCTCTTGAGAAGACATCTTGGTACCGCCATATACAGCAGCAACCGAGATATCGGTGTATTTGGTGTAGTCTTCGATGTTTTTAGCGATCTGAGCAACTAGCTCACGAGTCGGTGCCAAAATCAGTGCACGCGCATTGAAGCGGCTGCGAGATTTAGGTTTATCCAAGATCTGCTGAATAATTGGTAGAGAAAAAGCGGCTGTTTTACCGGTACCTGTTTGGGCATTGGCAAGAATATCGGATCCGCGACGAGCGTGTGGGATCGCTTGTTGCTGGATTGGGGTTAATTTCTCATAGCCGCACTCGGTAAGTGCGCGGACAATATCCTGAGAAAAGTTTTGTGATGCAAATGACATTCTTCTTTCCTAAAGCAGACGGCTGAGCCTGACAAAAATATGGTCGCTGATTATAGAGCAATAATAGTCAGAAGTGGGGACTAATTTGGAATTAATGGTGCTAAATTGGGCATTTGGTGTCAGTTAAGCTGACTTGACGCGAAGGTATAAAGGGCTGCTGGACAACTTTGCAGCCCCAATAGCAAAACGATCACGATGTGATGGCGGGGGCTTGTTACTCGTTTTTACTGGTTGTTGTTAGTTAGGTACACCGGGAATTCAGTAGGTAACTGAGTATTATTGGTAAATATTTTATCAAACTGCTTCATCGGGGCAACTTTCATGGCAGCAAATTGCCCCCATTTACTGGCATCGGCAACTAACCACTGTTGGCGGCTGTTCCTGATAATAGCTTTAGAGATATCAGCCTCGATATTTTCATGTTCCATCACATGGTGACTATCGGTGACACCAGCACAACCACAGATACCGATATCAGCCTCGAAGCTATTAAAAAAATCGACTGCACTGCTACCCATGATATCTTGGTGCTCGCGCCGGAATTGGCCGCCAGCAAGATAGATTTCAATACTTTCGTTGGCTTCGAGAATTTGAGTAACCTGCAAATTATTGGTAATAACCCGTAGTGATGCCTTCGAGAGTAGATGTTGGGCGAGATGGGCGAGTGTCGTTCCAATACCTATCATCACGGTTGCCCCATCCGGTATACAAGCGGCAATATTGGCCGTTAGATCGCCTTTAGTTTTTGATTCTACTTCAGAGCGGTAGCGGTAACTGGTATTGGTCATTGTCGCAGGCAAGCTAACACCACCATGGACTCGGCGTGCTAATCCTTGTTCGCAAAGATGATTAACATCCCGGCGGATAGTTTGCGTGGTGACAGCAAACTTGTCGGCAAGGTGGTCAATTAGTACTTCACTCTCAGCCCTGATGGTGGCGAGGATCTGTTGCTGGCGGTGGTTTAGTTCCATTGTCTTTCCTAAACTTTACGTCCTGATGCGATTTAAAACTTATCCGGAGCATCGGTGATGATGCTATCAACGCCCATATCAAAGAAAGATTGTGCCTTCTTTTCATTGTTTAGGGTCCAGATTTTTAACACATATCCTGCATCTTTAATGTCTTTAGCAATGGTCGGCGTCAAAATATGGTGATCGATATGCACGCTGTACGGCTGACTAGCGGCGATAGACGTTAAGCTATAGCCATTCCATACCTCACAGATAAACCCACGACGAACTTCCGGCATTTTTTGCTGGCAAAGTTCTAAAGCACGTTTTTGGAAGCTGGAAAAAAGCAGCTTATCAATGGGGAATTTTGTTTTCTTCACCAAATCAATGACGGCATTAACCAGTGGCTCGATTTGTTCAGCATGGTGGATTTTAAGTTCAAGGTTGAGCGTTAAATCCAGTGCCAGACAAGTGTCAAATGCCTCGGCAAGGGTAGGGATGTGTTCACCTGTAAAGTCTGGGTTAAACCAACTACCGGCATCAAGCGTTTTTAGCTCAGCAAGGTTCAAGTCAGCAATTTTTCCCTTGCCATTGGTGCAGCGGTTGACCGTTTCATCATGAATCACAACAGGAATGCCATCAGCACTTAACTGGGTGTCGATTTCAACCCAGCTTACACCGGCTTCAGCGGCTTTTTTAATACTAACAAGGGTATTTTCTGGGGCAAGGGCGGCTGCGCCGCGGTGACCAGTGATCATAATATTCCTACGATAACTTTGAATGTTCATTTGAAAATTCACATAACAGTATGTGGCTTATGTTACCGCATTATGACACTGATAGTGAGTCGTTATCTTTACTAGTAATTTAATAATACATCTAAATTATAGGATTATAGTTAATGATGAAACTTTTCATATGAATGCCAAAATAGCGATAATTGATGTTCATATGAATGTAATATTTTCATTTCATACTCCCTGCCGTAAATCGTTTTTCATCCGAATAATACATATTGAAGGCTAAAGGATATGAAAAAGCTACTAGGAACTGTTTTGACTGCCACGGCATTATTGGTTGGTTGTGGTGAAGCTGATAATCAAACTGCAGATACAGCGGCTCCGATTGATCTAAACATGAGCTTAGTGTTCACACAGAACGAGTTGCTAACGCAAGAGTTGATCAAAGCGACAGATGTGATCCGTGATCGTACCGATGGTTCGGTGAATATTAAAGTTTTCCCTGGTGGTCAGCTTCCTGTTTACAAAGATAACCTTGAGCAGGTTGTTAATGGTGCTAACTGGATTGCCGTTGAAGATCTTAGCTACCTAGGTGATTACGTTCCTGATTTTGCAGCACTGGCTGGCCCTATGCTGTACAACACTTACGATGAATACCTTGCGATGATGAAAACTGACTATGTCGGTGGCTTGGAAGCACAAGCTGAAGCAAAAGGTATTAAGGTACTGAATGCTGATTACATGTTCGGCTTCCGTCATATGATCAGTAACAAAGAGATTGTTAACTCTGAAGATATGAAAGGTATGCGTATTCGTGTACCGCAAAGCCAGTTGTTCATTAGTACGCTTCAAGCTATGGGTGCTGCGCCTGCAGCGCTGCCATTCCCGGAAACTTATGCCGGTGTTCAGCAGGGCGTGGTTGATGGTCTTGAAGGCTCAATCCTAACTATGTACTCCACTAAGGTTTATGAAGTCGCTAAAAACATGTCTCTGACTAAGCACTTCTTGGGTACCGTGGGCATTTATATCTCGCCATCAGTTTGGGACAAGTTCACACCAGAGCAGCAGCAAATCATCATGGAAGAGTTGGAGGCGGGGGCTGAATCTAACACTGCCGAGCTTATCAAGTTGGATCAAGAGTACACCGAAAAACTTGAAGAGTTGGGTGTGACGTTCAATGAAGTGGATTCAGAAGAGTTCAACAAGCTAACGGCTGATGTATACAACCAGTTCCCGACATGGAGTGAAGGTGTTCATGCAACCATCATGAACGAACTGGCGACTATCCGAGCAAATCAAGACTAAGTAGTAGCGCTAAAAAGAATCGCCGGTGAAGTAGGGAGCACCGGTGATTCCTTATTTGCTTTGGAGAAAAATGTGTTTTTGATACGTAACTTAGAAGAAATCCTCGCCTCAATTGCAATTAGCATCACTGTACTTGTTGTTATCGTGAATGTGGTATTGCGTTATGGCTTCGGCTTTGTGGTGCCATGGAGCGAAGAGTTATCGGTAGTGTGCTTTATTTGGGCAGTGTATTTGGGTATTAGCTCTTGCTATAAACACAAGCTCCACATGGGGGTGGATGTTGTTGTCGCCCTGTTGCCACATCAGGCAAAACGTCCTTTTCAGCTAGTGGTACATGTGTTTTTACTCGCTCTTAATATTCTGATGGCAGTGCTGAGCTACCAGTACACAATGCTGTCAAATAAAGTTACTCCGGTGATGGGAATGTCTTATTTCACTATTAATGGTGTGCTGTTTATCAGCTTTGCTCTGATGGCACTGCACACGGTGAAATTCATTATCGCAGATATAAACACGCTTAAACGTGGTAAGTAATAGGTCATTTTGTGGAAAGCTATCTACCTATCGGTATTCTCTTTGTTCTATTTTTATTGAACATCCCCATTGCCTTCTCGTTGATTGCATCAGCGATGGTGTATTTTTTATTCCTTAATAATTCTATTCCCGTTACCTTAGTCATGCAGCGCTTCATCAGTTCCGCTGAATCATTTCCGCTATTGGCGATCCCCTTCTTTATTATGGTGGGTTCGGTGATGAATTACGCCGGGATCAGCCGGAGCTTGCTATCTTTTGCAGATGCGATGATAGGGCATAAAACCGGTGGTTTGGCGCAAGTCAACGTCGCATTGAGTACCTTAATGGGGGGGATATCTGGCTCAGCCAATGCTGACGCGGCGATGCAATCGAAAATTCTGGCGCCAGAGATGACCAAGCGTGGTTATGATTTGCCATTTACAGCAGCGGTCACCGCAGCTTCTTCCAGTATCAGTCCGGTTATCCCGCCAGGTATAAACCTGATTATTTTTGCTTTGTTGGCAAATGTATCAGTACACCAGATGTTTATTGCGGGTTATGTCCCTGCGTTCTTGATGGCTGTCTCCTTGATGGTGACGATTGCCTTTATCGCCAGAAAGCGAAACTATAAGCCATCACGCAGTGAGGCAGCACCAGCCAAGGAGCGTTGGCAGTACTTTTTTAAAGCGATCCCTGCGCTGTTGATCCCATTTGGCATCATCCTAGGTATGCGCTTTGGTCTCTTTACTCCAACGGAGGCCGGTGCCATTGCCGTATTGTTATGCTCTATTATCGGTATCTTCGTATATCGTCAGCTAGAATTTCGTCACTTCCCAATGATATTGCGCGAGACGGTACAAGGCACCAGTAGCGTGATGTTTATCATCATCGGTGCAATGGTCTTCGGCTATTACATGACGCTGGAGCAAATTCCACACAATGTTGCATCAGGCCTGATTGAGTTAACGGATAATAAATATGTCTTGTTGCTTCTAATCAATGTATTGCTACTTGTTGTCGGTATGTTCATCGAAGGTGGTGCAGCAATGATCATCCTGACGCCTTTGCTACTTCCAGCGGTGTTGAACTTGGGGGTTAACCCTGTACATTTCGGTATCATAATTATCGTTAACATCATGATTGGTGGGGTAACGCCGCCATTTGGTTCCATGATGTTTACGGTGTGTTCCATCTTAAAAGTGAAGATGGTGGACTTTGTCAGGGAAGTGCTGCCACTGCTATTGGCGTTGTTCACTGTGTTAATGCTGCTGACATTTTCAGAAAGTTTGGTGATGTTCTTGCCGAATATGTTGTAAAAAGAAAGTCTTGAGGTTTATATGAATTCGGATGTGATGAGCTTATCACCAGAGTGGAGCAAGATTGAGTGGGTTTTGACAGATGTCGACGATACCCTGACCTGGCAAGGGCAACTGCCGCCAGAGACATTAATTGCTTTGCAGCAATTGCGTGATGCCGGCAAGAAGGTCGTTG
Organism: Photobacterium sp. DNB23_23_1; assembly: GCF_052873815.1. Classification (NCBI taxonomy): domain Bacteria; kingdom Pseudomonadati; phylum Pseudomonadota; class Gammaproteobacteria; order Vibrionales; family Vibrionaceae; genus Photobacterium; species Photobacterium sp. DNB23_23_1. The sequence goes on from NZ_JBNNXT010000015.1 coordinate 93,834, forward strand.
CTGTGACGGGGGCATGCGCGGGTTGGGGCGATCATATTGCACAACTATGGCCGGTAGATGCCGTATTGGCTGAAAACGGTGCGGTAATCATGGAAAAGAAAGACGGTTACCTGACGTTACGCTCAGAAGCGCCAATCAATGAAATCAGAAGTGCTCAGCAGCGCCTTAAAGCTGAGGTTGAAGCTATTCTTGTTGATTACTCTGACTTGAAACTGACCTTGGATCAGGCTTACCGTGTTTGTGAGGTAGCAATTGATATAGGCCAAAATTGCCCTAAGGCAGATAGCCAGATAGTCAGTGAAATTGTGGGCCGTATTCATGCCCTAGGCGCTAATGCAACAGCAAGCTCGATTCATATCAATGCGTGGTATGGGGAGCACTCAAAAAAAGCAACCGCGACAGCATTTCTTAAAGAAAAGGGCCTGACTGAGCAGCAGATAAAACAAACTGCGTGCTATGTGGGGGACTCAATGAACGATCAATATATGTTTGAGTTATTGCCAATGAGTGTTGGGGTCGCGAATATCAAGCATTATTGGGATCAATTACAGTTCAAACCCCAGGTCGTTATGTCTAAACCTGGCGGGTTTGGGTTCGCAGAATTTACTGGCCAACTGCTGGCACTTAAGTAAACGCATATAAGCAGGCCGAAAGGCCTGTTTTTCTTCAACTATATTAACTTTATTGGTGTTTCACCAATAGTAATAAACCCCTTCCGCTTACAAATTGGGCAGTAGAACTTATATTTGCTTTTGTGAGTGATATGACGCTCGATAAAACTTCGCTTCACTCTTCGGCTATGTTGATTTGTTCCGCAGTGTATACACATATCCTTATGTTTACCTCTTGATGACTGTTTATTGCCTCGGTGTTCAATTTATTGTCGTTTGATGTCGCTATGAGAGCAAAAACAAGCTAGTGGTGCAATGCAAGGTGTATCATACTTGTGACAGGTTGAGTAAGTTATCAATATCAGGTGCAGCGAACTTCTCATCAATCACGACAAATCAACGACATTTTTTTATGAGAACCTTCGACCAAAGTGTGACGGTTGTTATATAATTGTCGGTCAAGCAATTTATCTCGGCATCAGGTTACGGGATATTGTGAAGTAAAATAAGGTAACTACATGAATTTAAATCAAGAGCTTCAGAGTCTAAATAACCGTTTAGATAAACTTCGCCGTAAGTTGGCTGGAGCAGAAGAGCGTGGTGATCAGGCGATTGCAGGTCAGGCTACACAAGAAATCGAGACCATTACCAAAAAGATTAATAAAGTTAAGGGCCGCTCTAAGCACGAACTTAACAAAAAAGGCTCGGATGTGAAGTCACTGGCTTTCAATCGTCCACTAACAAAAGCTGAGCAGGCCGATATGGGCAAACTGAAAAAATCAGTTAAGGGTTTAGTTGTTGTTCACCCAATGACAGCACTTGGCCGTGAAATGGGCATTAGCGTTGTTACTGGTTTTGCGCCAAAAGCTTTTTAAATAAAAGCTTATTTTGAACAATCAGTCGTGCCCAACGGCTGATTCGTTACTTTCTGGGGAATGACTAATTCCTCAGTGTTGATTTGACTTAAAGGAAAGTTGCATGAAGCTGTCTGTTTTGGATCAAGCACTGTTCGATCACCTTTACCGTGATATCCGCGAATTTCGTAATACTTTTGACTTGGATATCGAGTCGCCTTCCAGTTTGAACGAACAGGCTGATGCATTACACACATCATTGGCGGTCGAAGAGTTAACAGAATTGGCGGAGGCTGATTCACTGGTTGAGCAAGCTGATGCGATTGTGGATTCGGTATATGTCCTAATGGGGCGTCTGGTTCACCTCGGTGATGAGAAAGTAGAGTCTAATATCGGTATCAGCTACCTTATCGACCTCCTACTTCAGATCGCGACGCGTTTAGGCTTTGACTTTGTATCTTGCTGGGATGAAGTACATTCAAGCAACATGAGCAAGGTTTGCCGCAACGAAAAAGAATTTGAAGAAACAAAAGCTTTCTACGCCGAGCAAGGTGTCGAGATCACCGGTAGCCAGAAGGGCGAGTTTATTATTGCCAAGTGTGCGAAAGATGTAGATCTCGGTGGAAAGCTTGTTCGTCAAGGCAAAGTTCTGAAGTCGGTATACTACCGCCCAGCTGATTTAGTTAAGTTGGTGACAGCGTAACTCAAGTTTGTTGTATTTATAGCTCGGTAAGATGAGAACAAAGTATTCTCTCTACCGAGTTTTTTTGTATATAGCCTGCAGTAATTAAGAAAAAGGCGCTCAACCCTATGCCTTCTAAACCCATGTCCTCAAAATCTATGCCCCCCAAACCTCAGCCGCATTCTTCTGGTATATCGCTTGGCCGCCAGCTGTTCGATATGACTTGGCCGATGCTGTTTGGTGTACTTTCCCTGATGAGTTTCCAGCTGGTAGATAGTGCTTTTATCGGTCAACTTGGTGTATTGCCCTTGGCTGCGCAAGGTTTCACGCTTCCTATGCAAATGGTGATCATTGGTCTTCAAGTTGGGCTAGGCATTGCGACAACGTCACTTATTTCACGTGTCTTGGGGAGTGGAGATTACCAACGAGCCAAGCAACTTGGTGGGCTGGTGGTTATCACCGGCGCGATCAGTGTGCTGTTAATCTGTCTCCTTATCTGGTTTTCTCGACATGGTATTTTGCAATTACTCAGTGCTCCTGCAGACGTCTATCCCGTTATAGATAGCTACTGGCCGGCATGGTTGGCAAGTTCTTGGTGTGGGGCGATGTTGTACTTTGCCTATAGCTTATGTCGTGCCAATGGCAATACAATGCTACCCGGTATCATGATGGTCGTGACCAGTTTGCTTAACATGGTGCTAGACCCACTGTTTATTTTCACTTTCGATATGGGGTTAGTGGGGGCCGCTTGGGCAACGGTTGTTGCTTTCAGTGTCGGAATGATTGCCGTGTTTCCCAAAGTGATACAGCGACATTGGTTGAGCTTCGACTGGAAAGGCTTGGATATTCTGGCTTCAGTCAATGAGCTTGTAAACATCATGGCCCCAGCTATGCTCAGTCAGTTGCTGCCACCTTTGTCATCGATGCTAGCAACTAAGTTGGTTGCGGGTTTCGGCGCTGCTACCGTTGCAGCATGGGCACTGGGCTCTAGACTAGAGTTCTTTTCGATTGTGATTATATTAGCTCTGACCATGTCGATGCCACCGATGGTCGGTCGTTGGCTAGGGAAGGGCGAAATCGGCAAGATTAAGTCTTTGGTTTCACTTTCCGTGAAGTTTGTATTGGTGTGGCAGTTCGCGATCGCGGTTATCTTGTATATGGTTTTATCGCCTTTGACGTCATTACTGACGAGTGAATCAGCGGTCGGCGATATTTTGTCACTTCATTTAACCTGGGTACCATTAAGCCTTGGCCCGCTTGGTATCTGTATGTTGATGGTGTCTATTTGTAATGCGCTTACCATGCCAATGCGAGCACTGGTTATTTCAGCTCTGCGCCTGTTTGTCTGTTTTTTACCGCTGCTTTGGCTTGGAGCACAATACGGTGGTATTCAAGGACTCTTTATTGGCGCCATGATTGGCAATGTGTTGGCTGGCATTACTGCTTGGAATTGTTATCAGCGAGGTATGCGAGCGGTTGAAGCGAAATTTGCTAACACAGCCTCGTATTAACCTAATAAAACAAGAAGATGGATTAGATTGCATGAAAACTTTTACTCTTAATGACCAGACGATGCATTATCAGGATATTGGCTCAGGCCCTGTTCTCGTTTTTGGTCATAGCTATTTGTGGGACAGCACTATGTGGGCGCCACAAGTGGAAGTATTAAGCCAGTCATACCGTTGTATTGTCCCAGACTTTTGGGGACATGGTCGTTCTTCATCAGCACCAGAAGCAACACGTAGTTTGAAAGATTATGCCAATGATGTACTTTGCCTTCTCGACCATCTGGAGATCGATAACGTGTCGCTTATCGGTTTATCATCAGGTGGTATGTGGGCAACAGAGCTAGTGATCAATGCGCCGGCCCGGGTTAAGTGCCTTGTTCTGATGGATACCTTTGTTGGTTTGGAGCCCGAGGTTGTCCACACTAAGTATTTTGCGCATTTGGCAGAGGTTGAAGCACAATCGGCGTTACCAATTGAAACCGTTGAATTCTTTGAAGAACGCCAGTTTGCGGTATTAGAGAAAGACAACCCTGTTCGTGTCCACTTCCGCGAGCAATTGCTGTCGGCCGATAAAGAGCAAGCATTGGCGTTGGTTAAAGCGGGTCGAATGGTGTTTGGTCGGCGGGATATGTTTGAAGACGCTGAAATGTTTGCGCTACCAACTCTGATTATGGTTGGTGCTCAAGATAAAATGAGGCCGGTTCTCGAGTCTCAATTAATGCATGATGGCATAACAGGCAGTGAGTTTGTATTGATCCCTAATGCTGGCCATATCAGTAATCTTGAGCAAGCCGACTTCGTGACCGATAGGCTGTCAGCATTTCTTGCCAAACACTTGACTAAATAAACCTATTTGATAGATACAAAAGAGCCAGTCACAGAATGACTGGCTCTTTTTAATTGGATTGTTTTCATTTAACCAAGCTGCTCACTATAAAGAGGCTGGTTTATTGCTTTGGTTGCTAGTGATTGTTGCATTTCAGCAACCAACTGCTGCTGATTCGGTAGCGGTATTGCGGCAATATCGCAGATCAGAGAGCCGTGTTCATTATCATTAAAGACCATACCACAGGCCGCAGGTTTGCCTTTGAAGAACCCGACATATAGTTGTGCCGGTGAATTATCTTCAAACATGATTTGAGTGAGATATTCAATGACGGCTTCTTTGTCGGTGTTATTTTGCCAGCGATTGGCAAGGACAAGTGCGTATCGGATAGTGAGTGGATGACAATCCACAGGGTAGATGGACAGCGAGTCAGAGCTGGAGGAGTCGCAAGCTTGGTAAGGACCAAACTCTACAGTTGCTTGGGTATCCTGATATAAGGCAAGACCTTTTTCACTGAGAGGGGTTGGAAACTCCGCATCGGTGATATGGCTTGCCATCCACCGGCTTTTTCGTTCGATGAGCTGTTTCATCTAGACTACTGACCGTATATTTTACTTTGATTGCCAACACCATACCGCAAAAGAAACCTTGAGGGTATGGCTTGCGACTTATTTGCTTAATTAATGACTGATTATAACCTCATCATTAGCAACGCGGTGTCTTTCGCTATAAATACCATCATCCGAGCGTTTGCCGCAGCTGATAATCATAGTGATTTCAGCATCTTTATGTAATCCGAGCAGTGTCTTAGCCCGCTTGGAGTCGAATCCCTCCATGGGGCAGGTATCATAGCCCTCTGCACGCATTGCAGTCATGAAGGTCATTGCGGCCAGTGAGCTGCTTTTGTGTAAACAAACGCGCAAGTCAGCTTTACTGACTTCTCTTACCATTGGCTTTTTCATGCCGAGCAAAGCACTGACGATTTTTCGGCCCAGTCCAAAGATCCCAAAGCGATCATTGTGATAGACAAACGGGATCAGTTTTTCGTAATACTTTACTGCACGTTTTGCTGTCGCATCTTCGCGCCCTTCGAAAGCCCCTCGAATTGTGGCAGCATTCATTTCTGCTCGGCCTTTCCATTTATGTGGCGTAACGACAAAGGCAACCAATTCATTTGCAGTTTTAGCCGCATTTTGGCCCATACAGTATTGAGCGAGTTGGTCTCGTTTCTCTGCGCTGATAACGCGGTGGAATTCCCATAACTGCATATTTGAGCTATTGGGTGACAGTGTCGCTAATTGTAGTGAGCGCGAAACAGCTTGGTGCTCAAAAGAGGCTGATTGGTCATATTTTCGAACTGAACGACGGGAATGGATAAGATCGGTAAAGACAATAGTAGATTCAGACATGTTAGGGGCAGTGGCCTTTAGACATTAAAGTTGAAAACCTAGGATAACTATACCTGTTTTAGTGGAACGCCTATATAGACCACAGAGAATGTTTCAGTGTTTATCAAAGAAATCTTTGTTTCTAATGTATTTATTCATGTAGTGATAGGTAATGGGCCTGAGAACCCAACTGATAATAGAGCGATATAATCGCGATAACGTCGGAGTATCTTCGTAAATCTTACCATTATGCAACCAGAGGACTTTTCCGACATGCCAGAACATAAAAGGGATCGGTGGTAGAAAGGTCACAATATCCAGGTCGCAGCAAATTCGGTACGTCCGTTTAGCCAAAGGGTATTGTTGCTTGAAATTCCAGAAGCCTGCCGCGGGTTGACCAAACGTGACAATCCGTTTAACAGCGGCGGGTTGGGTTTGGTATAGGCGATGAGCAACCAATATGGCCATCGCACCTCCCGAGGAGTGACCTGTAAGGGTTATTCGTTTACCTTGTGCTATCAAAGGAAGCAGAACTGACTCGATCTGTTGATATAGCGTCAATGCTGTTTGTTTAACATTCTTCTCACTCGCCTGCATGAATTCAGTATTCATCGCCTCACTTAAGTGTGGGTTAGGTCTGATGGTATTGGTTTTACTGCTTTGCTCAAGCAGTGAATAATAGCCCCAGTGAACATGACAGAACTGATCGCCAGACTGAATCTTCTTGGGAAAGAAGGCTAGGTTAATGAGCCAATCCGAGAGACTTTGTGATCCCTTAAACACGACAACGACTTCATTTCTCTCCCCCCATAATATACGAATGATGGATCTGCCCCAGCGATCAGTGATTTCATGGCGACCATTTTTATCAAATCCATATAAGGTGTGATTGAAGGTTGGGGGGTAAGCAAGGTTACAAAGAATGGCGTAGCGCTCGTATTGGTATCGCTTCAGAGGTTTCATTCAATGCTGATCCTTACCTACTAGATAACTAAAATGTATAGCTTAAGTATGTGACATTTCGAATAATAAATGCGGTTTGATGATGATCACGATGTGAAATAAAAACTGTCATGCATGCCTAGTAGGATGAATAAATCATTGCGTGTAGATCAAATTTTATGAAATGTATTGCCTAATGTTTGTTCAACGTACGCTCAATTTGCTATAAGAATAGATGGCTGGTTTTTCATACTTTTTTAACTATTAAATGTAGATACATGGCAGGTAACAACATGATGGAATATGGCTTAAATACGCACCCTTTGATTAAACTCACCGAGGCGACTCAGTCTGAATCTCTTGTTAAGCATTTTCAAAGCATGATGCTGGCTGGAAAGGCCATTGAGGCTATGACGGTGGATAGTACTAAGCAGATGTTAGAGCATAGCTATCAGCAGAGTCTTAAATTAATCGAAGAAATGGATAAGCAGCTTGTTTACCATCAAGATCAACAGCAGTCGCTGTGCTTTCCTTTTGATCTTATGGATCAAATAACAAGAAATATGGCTGATCAATGGAGTGCATTGGCTGGCTTGCCAACAAGTTCAGCAGATAAGCTTGCACAAGCACTAGAAGAGGCGAAAGCCACAGAGAGCGAGCTATCTGGCATAGTGGCAGAGAAAGAAAGTCAGCTGAATGAATTGAACCAAACAGTTGTTGCTCATCAGGCTGAGGTCACTAAAGCGAATAGGGCAAAACAAACAGCGCAGCGTAATGCACGAAAAGTGAAAGCAGATTTAGAGGCTGCTAGCGAAACCAGTAAACAACTTGAGGAGCAGGTTACTCAACTTGAATCTGAAAAGGCTGAAACAGCTAAGGAAAATCAGGCATTAACTCAGCAAAATTCAGATCTTAAACAACAGATAGCTCAGTTACAGTCTCAATTAGCCACGGTAGGGCAAGATTCGTAACGCGATATTCACCACTTTTTTGCATATCGTTAGAAAGCGCCTGATGGCGCTTTTTTCATTATTCCTTTATTAGAATGGATTACGGTTGTGTGAGTTACGCAATGCGTGAACTAGCAATAGGATTGTTGTTGTTTTTCTGTTAATAATGATTTACATGAAATACAGCCAATGCCTTTAGCAGGAGTCGATATGAGTAACAGGCAGCGTGAAGTAACACTGAGGTTCTTGGCTGAGCCGGGTGACGTAAACTTTGGTGGTAAGGTGCACGGCGGAGCCGTGATGAAGTGGATCGACTTGGCGGCGTATGCATGTTCGGCAGGTTGGAGCGGTATGTATTGTATAACGGCCTATGCTGGTGGTATTCGCTTTGTTAAACCTATCCATGTTGGCAATTTGGTCGAGGTAACCGCCAAGGTTATTTATACCGGTCGCTCATCAATGCATATTGCGATTGACGTGCAAGCCAGTGATCCGAAGGAATTGAAAAACCAACTGACCACACACTGTATCGTGATTATGGTTGCGGTGGACGAAAATGGTCAGTCTGCAGAGGTACCAGAGTGGTTACCAGAAACGGAAGAAGATATAGCTCTCAGGGAATCAGCTATTCGCCTAATGAATATGCGTAAAGAGATTGGCGAAGAGATGGAAGCGCACGTAACGTATATAAAGTGATCGGAAAACCAAGGTTTTCTTGGGGTAGATCAACTAAATGAAATGAATATCACAAATAGCGATAATGATAGTTATAATCATTATCGTTATTTTTTTGAGGTGAGAAAAGAATGAAACCTGTTGTTTTGTTTGGAGCTAGTCGTGGATTAGGATTTGCTGTTGCTCGTCATTTCCGTGAAAGGGATATTGATGTCTATGCGATGGTCCGTAAACCTGAGAGTGCAGCCGCATTGGAAGAGCTTGGTGTTAAAGTGACACTTGGTGATGCGCTAGAACAGAACAGTATCAAGTCATTCCTTGAGGATGTACCAAAAGACGTTGTAGCTGTTTCAACCATGGGTAGTTTCCAAGCCGATAACCCTGTTGATTACATCGGTCATCGAATGGCAATCAATGAACTTGAACAGCGAAGTATACGTCGTTTTGTCATGGTAACATCGCTTGGATGTGGTGATTCATGGGCGTATTTATCCGACAAAGCAAAAGCGGTATTTGGTCAAGCTGTTAGGGAAAAAAGTCTCGCGGAGTCATGGTTAGCAACCAGTCCGTTGGATTACACCATTCTTCGCCCTGGGGGCCTCCAAGACGGTGAAGCTACTGAGCAAGGGGTATTATCGAGCCAAGGGGAAGTGCATGGTTTGATTACACGAAGCGAAGTTGCAAGATTAATCCAAACGTTACTTTTGGACGACACTTCCATTGGTAAGATCTATGCGTGTGTCGATCCTGTCTTTACACGTAACTTCAACAATTAAACACCACTGGTTCTATTTATTTCTACAAGCCATCAGCCATGATGGCTTTTTTTATTGCTAATATTTAATTAATTGACGCAAAAGTGTATGAACGTTATTCTAGCTTACAGTTGTACGCTCAATGGATAGGATCAAAAGGATGACCTCGACCAAACCTGCCGTATTGTGGCTAAACGTTACGATATTTGCCCTTACTTTTCTTGTTGCTGTGATTGCGACACCTTTATATGCCTATTTTGTTGGCTTTGATGGTGCACAATGGCTAATGCTGCTTATTGCTTTTTCGTTCTGTGGCATGTCGATAACTGCCGGTTACCATCGGCTTTGGTCGCATAAAACGTATGAAGCGAATACTGTCGTTAGGTGTATATTTGCCATAGGTGGTGCATTTGCCCTACAGAATAGTATTTTGCATTGGTCATCTGACCATCGCATACATCATCGTTATGTCGACAACAATGACAAGGACCCTTATTCCGCCAAGATGGGCTTCTTCTATAGTCATATCGGCTGGATGCTGAGAGAGTATCAAGCGAGCCGTTATAACGATTATTCGAACTGCCGTGATTTGCAAAAAGATAAGATCGTCATGTGGCAACATAAATACTATGTACTGCTAGCCGTTTTGACTAACTTCGGCATTCCATTTTTATTCGGTTTGATTCACGGTGACGTTTGGGGAGCGCTTTTGTTGGTCGGTGTTGTCAGGCTTGTACTGAGTCACCATACAACATTTTTCATTAATTCATTGGCCCACATCTGGGGCTCTCAACCTTACACTGAAAAGAATACCGCCCGTGACAATGGTTTGTTGGCCTTCCTAACTTTCGGTGAGGGTTACCATAACTTTCACCATATATTTGAAAATGATTACCGTAATGGCATTCGCTGGTGGCAATTTGATCCTACCAAGTGGTTAATCAAATCTCTGTCATGGATTGGGGCAACCAGAAATTTACGTACCAGTCCTGAAGATCGTATTGAGAAGGCTAAGGTCAGAATGCTGCACAAGCGAGTGCAGAAAAAGTTGATGGATAATCGAGCAACTAACCACAGCACGCAACTTAAACTGGCAAGGCTTGATGAAGAATACGAACTGCTAGTGCAAAAGATTGCTGACTATTACGATGCTAAAAAGCGGCTGTTGGAACTAAAAAAGAAGAAGTTACTCAAGCATTATGAGAGCTTTGAATTCTTGCAGCAATATAACGAAATGAAACGACGACTCGAAGAACAGCAGCGCTCATGGCAGCAGCTTACGGCACAATATGTTTGATTAGGTATACTATACATTGATAACCAAAGGCGGGGAGTTTCCCCGCCTTTTTTGACTTAATAAGTGGTCACAAGTTAAGCTTTTGGTAAATCATTGACTTTTTGTTGACGTAAGAAGACATGGTCACCAGTAAAATCGTCGAATGTTGTCTCATTTTTGCAAACGCTGTTATTCGTAATATCGCGCTGAATGAGATTTGCCATAATTAGGGGATGTAGAGATGGAGGTACTGGTGTGAGACGCTTGTTAATAATGCTACTCGCTGGTGTAATGTCGTGCTCTGTTCAAGCGGTTGAATATCAAAAGCCTGATGCCGATAGTAAATTAGTAGGCGTCATGGAGTACTACCAGGTCGTTAAGGGAGATAGTCTGCTTGATATTGCCAACAGGTACAATATTGGTCTTTTGCAGCTGATGGCAGCAAATCCCGGAGCTGATCCTTTCTTGCCTACACCAGGCTCGTTACTGACCGTACCAATGCAACTGGTCTTACCCAATGCAAAACGACAGGGGATAGTCATCAACCTTGCCGAGCTACGGTTGTATTATTTCCCTAAAAACAGTGAAAAAATGTATGTATTCCCAATCGGAATAGGTCGTGTAGGGCGTGAGACACCTAAAATGACGACCAGCATAAGCCAAATGACTGAAGGTCCTACTTGGACCCCCACTGCGAATATTCGTAAAGAATACCGTGAAAAGTACAACATTGAGTTACCTGGAGTGGTGCCTGCGGGTCCTGAAAATCCACTTGGTGAATATGCAATGAGGTTGTCATACGGCAGCGGGCAGTATTTGATCCATGGAACTAATAAAGATTTTGGGATCGGTATGCGAGTTAGCTCCGGTTGTATACGAATGAATCCATGGGACGTTGAGTGGTTGTTTCACCAAGTGTCGCGTGGTACTCGGGTTCAGATCATCAATCAGCCTTTGAAGCACACCGTGGAGCCTGATGGTAGCGTATATGTAGAAGTTCACGAACCGTTGTCCAGAAGTGAGAAACAAATGGGCGAATTCAAGACGGTGAAGGCACCTGACAGCCTATTGGCCGAGGTGGCTGGAAGCGATGAAGGATATCAAAACCTTGACGTTGCTTTGCTAAAACAGTCTGGGGTACCTCAAAGGCTGAATTAATATTTTTTACCTAATATTCTCAAGCTGGCAGATATGTCTGCATGATTGAAATTCCAAGGTAAAGCTATAGAACAAAAAAAGCCACCAGTCGGTGGCTTTTTTTATAGCGCTTTGCCCAACACGGGAAGGGCCAACGAAGAAATGATTTCTGGGGAGGTATTCAATGCCTCGGCAATTTGCGAGATTTTGCGACCTGAGCGAGACAGTTTCAGCACCTCACGCATGAGCACACAAGATTCAATTTCTTTCGCAGAGAAGCCTGTGTAGGTGGAAATTTCCTTTAGCGCCTTACTGTCTGTTACCTTGTCACCTTTAAGTAGCGACGTTAAGGATAGTTGCTGATGACCACTTAACCCCGGGCTAGTTGACTTACTATTGACCTTCAGCTTAGCGACCTGATCAGCCAATACTCTGAGTAAGTTACCACTTTCGCCTTCCAAAGTGATCTCATTGCCCATGTTTAGCCATTTATTTAGCTCTTTGGAAAGCGCATTGATGAGAGGTGTCATCCGAACGAACCCTGCTTCACGACAAATGGCCATTGTTAGGCGAGGGGAAAACTCGACCTTACTACACGTTGACCCAGGCATCATAGTGACAGCATGGAGGCAATCGAATGGGATGAAAAAGCCATTTCCGGCAGTCACTGTATATTCAGCTTTGCCTAAACGGATAAATGCACATCCTGATGTCATGATAAGCATATAGGCAGTATGACTTTTTTTTCTAGATCCGACGTCAAGAAAAGTATGTTGATGCAGTGAATATTCAATAGCTTGTTTCATAGTTAATCTCTAGCAATTTCGCTGACACATGTTGTTCGCTTTTGTTGCATGCGTCAACTGGTCGGGGAATTTTAACAGATAAATGGTGTTTTTTTGGCTAGAAATGTTAGCGGTTAGGCAGACATTACAGCATCAAGGGGGTAAAGTGATTGAAATTAATCCGATTTTACCTGGTAAGACCTCCAACCATTACGTTGTTAGGAGGATGTCATTGGGTAAATCAAATAAACATGCGTAAAATGTCGCAGTTTGTTCAACTTATGAAGCATTACAGTGCAGTCTAATAACGATATCTACAAAGAAATTCGCCCATACAATGACGATGAAGTCAGTGGGGCTATTACGCGTTTGGTTAACGATAACGAATTTATTAACGCCATTCTCAATTACCGTTTTCCACAGCTATCAGGTGTATTTGGTTGGCTGCTTACACCGCTGATTAAACGCTTTCTGATTAACAAGTGGTCAAACATCAAGACAGTCGATGATGTTCAGCGTCAAATTGCAAAATACATGCATGCAACAATTGACCACTCTTGTGACGGTGTCACATTTACTGGGCTTGATAAGCTTGACCCGAAGCAGTCTTACCTCTTTGTGTCTAACCACAGGGATATTGCGATGGATCCGGCGATGGTGAATTGGTGCCTGTTTAATAACAATTTCAATACGGTTCGTATTGCCATTGGCGACAACTTGCTCAAGAAACCTTGTGTGACAGAGCTAATGCGCCTTAACAAAAGTTTCATTGTTAAACGCTCTGCGAAAGGCCCGCGTGAAATGATGAAAACGCTGGGTTTGCTTTCTAACTATATTTCCCACTCTTTAGAGACGGGCAACTCCATCTGGATCGCTCAAAAAGAAGGGCGCGCTAAAGATGGGAATGACAAGACAGATCCAGCCATCCTTAAAATGTTTTACATGGATGGCCGTAAGCAGAAAATCGAATTTTCTAACTACATGGCTCAGTTAAACATTGTACCTGTTGCCATTTCTTATGAAAACGATCCGTGTGATGTAGCAAAGGCAAAAGAGCTTTATCAGAAGCAAACTGAAGGTAGTTATGAAAAAGGTGAGCTTGAAGATATAGATAGCATCATCCAAGGTATCGTAGGGCAAAAACGGCGTATTCACGTCAGCTTTGGCGATGCGATTGGTGCTGACTTTGACACGCCTGAACAATTAGCTGAGGAGATTGATCGTCAGATCACCGCTAACTACCACTTGTTCCCTGCTAACTATATCGCAGCTGATATGGCCGATAGCTCAGTTAATGACGCCGAAGTCGCTCGGTTCAACGAGAAGTTTGCGGGCTTACCCGATGGTGTCATTACTATTCTCAAGCAGATGTACGCGATACCTGCACAGAAGAAACATCAATAATAAGGAAGCAGCCTTGTGGCTGCTTTTTTAAACGTTGAATGTAACGATTTAAAATTTTGCATCGTTGGCAGGACTTAAGGTGCGTACTATCGACTTAGGTGAAACGACCTCAACACGTCTGTTTCGTTGTTTATCTACCTCTCGGCTTCCTGAACTCAAGGGCTCTGTACTGCCTGCTGAGACTATTTGAATACGCTCTTCTTCGACACCAAAAACCGAAGATATATAAATGGCTATGGTAAAAGCGCGTTCATAAGAAAGCCCAACGTTATCATCTTCATTCGAAAAGTCATCGCTGTGGCCAACAACGATGACATAGCTATCTGGATGTTGACGTAATCGGACTGCAATAGGGTCTAAAAGCAGCTGCCCGTCAGATGTTAAGTCATAGCTCTTGCTATCGAAATAAACAGTGGTACGTAGTTCAGGCAGTTCGGCCAACAATATCTGCGCATCTGGGACCACATTTTCATTACTACCAGATGATGGTGCAGTAGTTGTGTGCGTGACGTTGTCACTTCCATTACCACAGCCTAAAGCCAACACAACAAACGCAACGAGCATGATGCGTGAAAGAGTTGAAGCGATAATGGGGGCTAGATTTTTCAAACCAACTAAACCTAATTATTAAGTCATATATGTTAGGTTTAGCTGATCTGTAATGAATCACAACTGCGAAATTAAGATATTTAGGTAGATCAACGCGCTGCAGGATTAGGCGTTCGATATGGTGGAACAGACATACGTTCTGCCATGAAATCTATAAACGAACGCACTTTCGGTGCGAGGTATTTACGACGTGGATAGACGGCATAAATAGGTAACTCAACGTCAGCTTTCCATTCAGGTAATAGCTGTATCAGTTTACCTGTCTCAATTTCGTCGGTAATAAGGTATGTCGCTAGGTAAGCTATGCCCAACCCGGATAGAGCAGCATCGAGAACTGCAGGGGCATTATCTATACGATAATTACCACGCGCTCGAATGGCTTGCCTTACACCGTCTTTGGTGAATTCCCAGTTTGTATATTTTCTTTCTCGGCTTTGGTAAGTAATGCAGTTGTGTTGACGTAAATCTCCTGGAACCTTGGGCACTCCATTTTCTTTAATGTAGTCAGGTGAAGCAACAACGGCAAAATGACAATCTGCAAGTCGACGTGCAACCATGCCTTCCGGTGGGTGTTCATGTATTGCTACCCAGCAATCAAATCCTTCTTCAAGCAGGTTAGGGCGGTGGTCAAATAGACTGACCTCTAATTCCAATCCAGGGTGTTCTTTTTGAAATTCAGTTAGTGCAGAAGTGATATGGGGGTTACCGAAAGACTGCGCAATACCAATGCGTAACACCCCCTTAATTTCATTGCGGTAACCTGCAACAAGCGCTTCGGCTTCGTTTACTGTATCGAGAAGTTGCTGGCCATATTCTGCATATTGAAGGCCAATCTCTGTCAAAGCGACAGTACGGGTACTTCGCTGTACGAGCTGACAACCAAGGCGTTCTTCCAAAAAACGAACTTGTTTACTGACTTGAGATTTAGAGATCCCAAGACGCTCTGCTGCCCTTGTGAAATTTTGTTCATGACCGACAGTCGCAAGGATCACCATTTGTTGCAGATTTTCTAGCATAGGTAAGACCAACTTCATGTTAACCAAGAAATTATATCACTGAACAGAATGAGGGAAAATGTTTGTTAATCGACATCCCAGGCATAAACCCATAAAAATATGCTGTAATCAGTAAAAAGATACAAAAAATAAACCCTTTAAAAACATAAGCTAACAGTTATTGTTTACATGTAGGGATAATGGTAGCGGTGGGTAAACGTTCTTTGAGTTTAATCATTAGCGATTAAATCTTGCTATCATTTGCATATATAACAGGCGAATTAACTAAATCGATGCTTTGGATTAAGTATAACGATTTCATTAATTGTTTTTCTGGCGATATTATCTGAGCCTCATTAGGAGGTTTTATGTTCAAAGTAATGTGGCAGTTTTTTCTGCTAGGTCTTTATAGTTTCGGTGGTCCTGCTGCTCATATAGGTTACTTCCAGCGAGAGTTCGTCCAGAACAAGAAGTGGCTTACAGTTCAAGACTTCACTCATGCGGTAGCCTTATGTCAGTTTCTTCCTGGTCCCGCGAGTAGCCAACTTGGTATGTATATCGGTTTTAAAAAAGCAGGGTACTTAGGGGCTGTTGCGGCATTTGTCGGTTTTACTTTCCCGTCTTTTTTGTTGCTGACTTTTTTGGCGATCGGTAACCAGCATTACAATGATATGCCTTTCATCGGCACGATCATTCAGGCGGCAAAATTGCTGGCTGTTGTAGTTGTTGCTGATGCGATGTGGGGAATGTATAAAAAAAATATCACCAGTAAACTGACAGCTCTCATCGCTGTTGCGACAGCAGTGAGTGTGTTTGTCACTTCTGGTCTATTGGGCCAAATTGCCCCAATCTTACTGGCTGCTTGTCTAGGTTTCATTCTTTCGTCGCAAAAGCACCGTAATCTAGATGTTGCTAGTCAACTCGTGATTAAACCTAACCTTGGTATTCTCTTGTTCTTCGCCATTTTGCTTGTTGGTTTACCTTTGGTTGCGACTCAGTCTGAAGTGTTAAACATTTTGAATGTGTTCTATCAAGCCGGTAGCTTTGTATTCGGTGGTGGTCATGTTGTTCTTCCTCTACTTGAACCTATGATGGAAGGGATGGTAGAACCAGATACATTCTTGAGTGCTTATGCATCTGCACAATTAGTACCTGGTCCAATGTTCACAATGGCAAGTTATTTAGGTGCTTTCATCATTGTTGACAGTCCTGTACTGGGTAGTCTACTTGCCACGATTGCTATTTTCCTCCCTGGGAGCTTATTATTGTTTGCTTTCCTGCCGGCATGGGGGGCATTGTTTAAGCATCAGCGTCTGCAGGTGTCGATTTTACTGGTCAATGCATGTGTGGTTGGTCTGCTTGGCAGCGCATTTATTAATCCTGTCATTTCAACGTCGATTAGTTCGGTTTTCGATGTTGTTGCTGTACTCATTGGTTTCTACTTACTGAAATACAGAAATATACCTGTCTGGGTTTTGATTCTTTTATTTGTCGGATACCAGTTGATAATTTATTCATGAAACTTATAGATAGCAGCCTTCGGGCTGTTTTTCTGTAACTCTTAATGCACTATAACTTTATATTAGATTAGCAATTAAATATTACTCTTAATAAAAACAATGTGCTATAGCAATGTTTAATGCCTATTAAGGTAAAGTTAAGAATCAATTGCTAAAGTAGCCTCAAATAATCTGCATTTATT
This sequence comes from Photobacterium sp. DNB23_23_1, assembly GCF_052873815.1. Lineage (NCBI taxonomy): Bacteria > Pseudomonadati > Pseudomonadota > Gammaproteobacteria > Vibrionales > Vibrionaceae > Photobacterium > Photobacterium sp. DNB23_23_1. The sequence continues at coordinate 110,933 of NZ_JBNNXT010000015.1, forward strand.
GGTCATAAATAAATATATGAAAAATCAAAGAAAAATAAGACCAAATCTCACTAATTATGATGTTATTGAGATACTTGAGAGGCAATTGAAAGAAGCTGAAAAGCGTATAGTACAAAGAACCATCATGGCAATGTTGGCCGCTTTATTTGCACTTGGCTTATTTATCTTTGTTTTTGTTAGTTCACATGAATCTACCATTAAAAATTATGCTGCGGAAGCAATGCGAAAAGCATTTGAAACAGAAAGGGCGATTCACATCATTGATGAGGCGGCTGGCACAAACTTTCTAGAGCGCTCAAAACAATAACAATTGAAAGTTGGCTAATAGCCATATGTAATGAGAGCATCATCTTATATTGATGCTCTCATTATTTGTTAGATTTGAATCACTAGCTCATGATTTTTGATTAAAAGCTCAGGTCTTGCTGTTTTCAGCATCGATTGTTTAAAGTCTTCATCGCTTAAGCGATACACTGGCCTTGTCAATAAATACTGTCCAACCATTTCAACAATAGGTGACAACAGCTGTTTGCTTGGAAGGTTCAGTTCATTTGGCTGTATGTCGATGTCCTCAACTTTTAAGTCATTTAGAAAGATAGCACCTTCATCCTTGTCGTAGTAGGGTACGGCACTGAAGTTCACTTTTATTTGTAGTTGCTGTGGGCTTTTCCCTTGGATGGATATCTGGGCTTTTGAATCTGCATCAAGGTTTACTCGGTCATTGGCAACCCTTCCAATACCTACTTTTACATTTTCAAACTTTATATTTGCGTGTGCTAAGCCTTTGACTCCCACGGTTCTTTCAAAGCCGCTTCTATCATCAAGGTAGTCTTGTATCTCCTGCTCGGTGACGCTGTAACTAGCGCATGAAGATAAAATAAATGATATGCATAGGGCATAGAAAATTTTCAAAATGAGCGCCTCTGGCAATAATAATTATCTTTAAAGATTATCAGAGCTAGAGCGTATTAACGGCTCAGATACGAGATCGCTCGTTATAAAAGTGTTTATTCATATACAATATTCAAATTGTTGTTTATATAGTTTATTCAATTGTTTGTGATACTTGACACCTTGTTTTGTTGTATATCCATTGCGCATTTTATTTTGTACTTTAGTGATCTTGTCATTAACTTTTTCACATTTCTCTTTCTTTTTACTGGATGAGGCATATGCCATTTCGATGCCAAAAAACATGAGAACACTAAGAAAGGATATAAGTATGGTGTGATTTTGCATGTTCAAACTCCTGATAAGACACAGAAGTTACTGTAGTTACAATAAGATGCGGTTTGTACGCCTGGTTGGTATTATTTGAATGCCCATCAAAGAAAAATGAAATGATGGATATAAAGGTTACATAAAACAAAAAGCCTTCCCAAAGGAAGGCTTAGCGATTTATTTATAATCATGTTATGCAGTTTCAGCAAAAAGTAGCTCAAGATCGTAATTTTCACGGCTCAGTGTATTTTTGAGCTTTTTCAATGAGCTCACTTGTAATTGACGAATACGCTCACGGGTTAGACCAACTTCATCAGCAACTTGCTGTAGAGTCTGAGCTTCATAACCTAAAAGACCAAAGCGGCGGCACAGGATTTCTCTGTCTCGCTTATTCAAGCTCTCAAGCATGGTAATAGCAAGGTTACTGATATCTTGGCGGTCAAGTTCGCTTTCTGGCTTTTCACCCTCATTGTCGGCAATAAAAGCTGAAATAGTTTGCGAGCCTGAATCATCGGTGATCTGTTGATCAATGGAAACAACAGGTGCATCGTAAGCAAGTACGCTCGAGATATCTTCAACTGAGCGCTCGAGTTTAGCAGCAATGTCTTCCTGGCTTGGTTCTTGGTTAGTACTTTTCATTAGCTGCTTATGCGTTCGCAGGATAGTATTGATCTCTTTTGACACATGAACAGGCAATCTTATCGTACGCGCTTGATTGTGGATCGAACGTTCAATGGTTTGTTTAATCCACCATGTCGCATAGGTTGAGAACCTAAACCCTCGCTCAGGATCAAATTTTTCAACAGCAGTGATTAAACCGATATTTCCTTCATCGATTAAGTCACTGAGGGACATGCCACTGTTGCGGTATTTCTTGGCAATACTCACGACTAAACGCAGGTTGCTTTCAATCATTGTGGCCTTGGCAAATTTGTCTCCACGTAAACACTTTCTGCTATGGAGAACTTCTTCCTCTTTAGACAACAATGGTTTGTGCGCGATTTCTTGCAGATACAGATGAATAACATCAGCATCAAAGCTATTTGAATCTTGTGTTTTGATATCCATATCTTACCCCTAACAATGACAACCCAATAAATATGTTATATGTTTGTTTTATTTTTTAACATTTCCACATTACCATGAACTTTATGCATATGCTATTGAGGCATGGTGACTTTTCGAATAAAAGCAAGAATATGCTGTAAAGTAATTGCGATAAAGTTCTTTGAAATGAAAAATGCATTACAAGTAGATGAAAGTGTTAATTAAGCGTTTTGGCTCAGAGTATGTACTCGTTAATGTCTATTTAATCAGTATGTTGTGCACATATAGTCTTCCCTTAGAGCCCTTGCATTCATAAGGGATATCGTAAATAGATGTAATATTAGTGTATCCAATGGTTAACAGAGGTTCGTATTATGCAGCTCAAACCCAACTTTGTATCTGGTGTTGTTTTAACAAAGGTAGAACATCAGTTTAAAATGTTACTGTTAAAAAGAGCTGATGAAGGGTACTGGTGTCATGTCGCTGGTAAAATTGAGAAAAGTGAGACCGCATGGCAAGCTTTCCTTCGTGAACTAAAGGAAGAAACACAACTGTGTGCAACACGATTATACAATGCAGATTATTTACAACAGTTTTATTATCCACGAACTGATCAAATCTTCATTGCTATTGGCTTTGTTGTCTATTGTGATCCAGAGATAAAAGTGACGTTGAACAACGAACACACTGATTACCGTTGGTGTTCATTAGATGAAGCTTTGCAGCTAGCTCCACATCCTAATCAGCGAAAATTTTACCAGCACGTATGGCAGTATTTCGTTACTCAATCGTCAACGTCACAGTTATGCATTAAGACGAATAATTTGTATAGCTAAGGAAAAGTGTAAAGGTGACTTATCAGTCATCGGCGCAGCTCGAAGTCCAGGGAATAATTTTCAAGCGCTCGAAAGGTATAGGATTGCCGGATTTATCACTTACGCCATAAGTACCATGTTCCATATGGGATAAGGCCTTCTCAATTTGTGCCAGTGTTTCAGTATATTGATCGACAAGGCCCATTGCTCTGTCGGCTTCTTCGCGTATGTTAGCCGCTTCAGCAACATCAGTGACTGAGCAGTCTTCTTTTTTTGCAATGAGATTACTTAGCTTGGTGATTTCATCTCGGAAGTGCTCTTGCTTAAGTAGCAGTTCACCGTGCAGCTGTTTGATCTTTGCGTCGTCCAGATCGGAGTCTGGATGATAGGTAATGGCCATAAGCTTCTCCAAGTGAAAGGCACAATGCATAAGTATAGAGTGCTTCTCGATGGCGCAGAGTATAGCTACATAGTTTTTTAAAACCTGAAACGAAAAAAGGTAACCGTGGTTACCTTTATCAAGTTACCGACGAGTAGCAATTATGCTTTCTTTAAATCACGAGCAGGGTAAGTCAGTGCGATACCATCAACTTTTACGTGTACCCAAAAGCCGCCACTGCTTAGGCCAGCAACAACCATCTCACCAAGATCAGTACCTTTCGTTGCCACAACACGATCGTCTATTGAAAACATTTATAATACCTTGTTTATTAACAATTAAATAAAATACTCTATGGCTCTATTAAAGCAGAGATCTCATCCCTCGACTAATCGAGTCTCTGCTTGGCACGATAAATGTTGTTGATGAACAAGGGTAGGTGATGTGGAGACATCTATTACTAAACATGACTACGAACAAGCAACTATATGAGTCTCAGTCATCGTTACAGATGTGATTATCGGCGCATACACACTCAAATTTCCACGTAAAAAGGATGGTTATTGTTGATCGTAATTAGACGGTACAGTTCCGTTTACTGCCGCTATGTTTATCGGCCTGTTTTGGGAAAAAAGGCTAGGGGGCTTATGTGGGAGAACGGCTTAAACTGTTTACTGAGTTGGGCGTGAATCCGCCCATGCTGGTCATCTGCTATCTGCTGTTTTGATCGGTTAAGGTATATGAATCGGTGTTTAGTGAGCTGAAGAAGATGCTAGTTCAACATGAAAAAGCAAAGCGTCAAGCTTGAGTTGCTCAATGATAAAACGGATGCAAATTGATAGCGGCCACATTTTATCGTTATTAAACATGATATTATCTCGATATAATGCATAGGGTTTTATAGTATTACTCTCCTATATACATATGGATAATAATGAACAATAAATCATTTAAGTATGGCATTATTGCAATGTCAGTTGCCCTAATGGCAGGATGCCAAACCACGGGAAACAGCGCGGATAATCTTTATAATCAATACAGAGCCAAGCCAAATAATAAAGCGTTTGCGATTGGAACAAACAATGTTGCTGGCGCAGCTTGGGGATCTCCAACAACATCTGAAGCAATAGAACTAGCTAAGAAAACCTGCATTGATTCAGGTGGTAATAATTGTAGCGTGACAGAAGTCAATGGGCGTTCTATCTCTACACAATCTGAATCATCGACAGTAAACAATTTTAATATCGTTTCTCAGGGAATCGTTTATAGGGCAAACACTTACAAAAAAGGGGCTGGTTTTTTTGTAAACAATGTCAATATCTTAACGACAAGTGACATGATTGATGACTGTGCGAAAATCAATTATGAGCGCTCAGGCCAATTGCTTGAAACAACGGTTGTCCGTGTAGATAAACGAAATAATATTGCTGTCCTTAAGGCATTAACACCGAATGAGTCTTTCGCGACAATTAGCTTGAACAAGCAAACCACTCAAGGTGACCGTGCTTACACATATGGCTATGTTCTTTCAGATGTAGTGAACTCTAAGACACCTACATACCAAGGAAAAATTACGGACGGGATCATTAGTTCTGCATCTGGAAGCAAAAATGATGTCAGGATAATGAAAACAACAAATGCTGTTGATCAAGGTAACGTCGGTGGTCCTGTGATCGCTGAAAATGGTGCTGTGATTGGGTTAGTTACTGATGACATGAAGAAAGAATCCATTAAATCTTCAATGTTTAGTATTTTCCTTAATGAATCAAGCATTGACTATAAGACGACCTCAGATAAGAAATCACTTCCACCTTCAAAGATTGCCGAGAAAAGCAAGCAATTCTCTGTGCCGTTGGTTTGTCTGAATCAAGCATAATAATCAGCCCGCAATTGCGGGCTTTTTTACGCCTATATAGGGACTGCGACCTTCAAACCAGCCATGGTGGGAGCCGTCGATTTGAATCAGTTCACCCAGGCAATCACGGCGATGACGAGGTTGATAAACTCGCGGTTTGCGTTTGGCATGGGGAACCCAGAGACCATCGGCAATCATCCATTGGCGTAAGGTTTCAACGGAAACATGGATATCATGAAGCTCAGAGAGTTTTTCATGAGCTAACGTTGGACCAAAGTCAGGGTATTTTTGATTGAGCAAACTCAAGCAATGGTAACGAATGCTTGAGTTGATTTTATTCGAAGACGGTTTCCCTCGGTGTTGATGGACAAGGCCAGCGGCACCAGATTCACGAAAACGTGTCACTAAACGTTGTACCTGGCGAACGCTAAGTGAAAGGATACGTGCAGCATCGGAATGACGAATACGGTGTTCACACACATCACGGATAGCAGTCAGACGTAAAATCTCTTTATCATTCATGGTTAACAACATCTTCAGTTCATCTCACACAGACCAGACAGAGTCTGATCAACATAGGAAAAACAGGACATTTTCACTTTGTAGAAAAGAGACACTTTAGCTTTGTGGCTACACCCTTCAGTACGCATTATGCCGTGTTATGTTCAACAGCAAATTAAATTATAAATCAATGGTTTAGTATGTTTTCTTTACAGGGAAAGCGTTCAATGCCTAAACATCATGAACTAAGTGAAAACTACATTTTTAGATTTTTTAAATGCGGATTAAGCATCGAACAGACGTAAGCGCCCCACGATCCCACGTGGCGCGCTTTAATAATCGAAGTTCCAAGGAAGCAGCGAGTCGATATCCGGCTCA